>DBJG01000047.1 GCA_002296455.1 Caryophanales bacterium UBA782
CTTTTTGATTTCTGGGCACTTCTCTGGAATGCCGACGTCACTAGCGAGTTTCTTCACTGCAGCAATCGCCGCGGCGCGGTATTCTTCTTGTGTCATCTTTTCAACATCTTTCACGCCTAGCGCGATAGCGATGTCTTTGTATTTGCTTCCTGAAACGGGGGCATTAAATTCCATCGCGATCGGGAGAAGCATGGCACATGCTTTCCCATGCGGAATGTCATAATAAGCACTAAGGGTGTGCGCCATCGCGTGATCGATACCTAAACCGACATTGGAAAATCCCATACCGGCGATATATTGGCCAAGGGCCATTCCTTCTCTTCCTTCTGGATCGTTATTGACGGCCGCGCGAAGGTTTTTGCCGATCATCTCAATTGCTTTGATATGGAACATATCGGACATTTCCCAAGCACCACGTGTGATATAGCCTTCGATGGCGTGAGTAAGAGCATCCATACCGGTAAAAGCGGTGAGTCCTTTTGGCATAGAAGACATCATGTCGGGATCAACAAAAGCGACAACTGGGATGTCATGAACGTCAACGCAAACGAATTTCCTCACTTTCTCAACGTCGGTGATGACGTAATTGATCGTGACTTCAGCAGCGGTTCCCGCTGTTGTTGGCACGGCGAAAATCGGAAGACATGGGTTTTTCGTTGGCGCGATTCCTTCTAAAGAACGAACATCCTCGAATTCGGGATTCGTGACAATAATGCCGATAGCCTTTGCGGTATCCATGGAAGAGCCTCCTCCGATCGCAAGGAGGAAATCGGCTTTGCTGTCTAAGCATGCTTTCACGCCTTCTTTGACGTTTTCGATGGTCGGATTCGGTTTGATGTTGGTATACATCTCATAAGCAATGCCACCTTTATCCAATAAAGCAGTTACTTTTTGTGTGACCCCAAATTTGACGAGAGAGGGATCAGAGCACACTAGGGCCTTTTTGAAACCTCTGCTTTTTGCTTCGGGTACGATGTTTTCGATTGCGCCATGCCCGTGATAGGAAACTTCATTTAGAACGAAACGATTTGCCATTATTTTGGCTCCTTTCTTGTTTTGCTCCATTATAAATTGGCAATCAATATTTTGCTCATTTTTAGCGTATTCCTTTCAATAATTAGAAAAACGAACTCAAGAAGGTGTGAATGCAAACAAAAACGAGCACAAATGCGCATGTTATTGGAATTATTTCGAATCGCAAAGAATTGATTGAGAACACAGTAATAATCAATTTGTAATTGTCTTGATTAGGGCGAGAATCGAGATCGATTTACGACTTTTCTGTTCTTTCGTGTAATCCCTTGCGCCAAGATAGATTACTTCGTCATAAAGGTCATCCATGAATGAGCTCTCTATGAGAAAGAAAGGGGACGGGATATTCGTAGAGGATTGTCAAGAATGCGATTTTCAACTCTTCAGTGCTTCCACTCATGATAGGTATCAGGAAGGCTTTTAGGACTCTTATTTTTAATAAAGCGGTAATTTGGTAGCGAATGAAAGCGCTTTTCATCCCTTAGAGAGCATTTGGCAATGCATTTTGAAAGACTTTTTTTCGATTAAAAGTAAAATGTTCCGCGGAAAAGAAAAGATTAAGGAGATACGCATAATGGACAGAGAAGAATATTATGAAACCTTCAAAGGAAAGAAGTGGAAGAACGAAATCGATGTTCGTGACTTCATTCTCAATAACTACACCCCATACACCGGAGACGAGAGTTTCCTTGAAGGACCGACTGAAAACACCACGATTTTGTGGGATGAATTACAAGCCCTTCAAAAGAAAGAGCACGAGAAAGGCGGCGTGCTCGATATGGAAAGCGATGTGGTGAGCAGCCTCACAAGCTATGGCCCTGGCTATTTGGACAAGGATAAAGAAGTCATCGTTGGTTTACAAACGGATAAGCCTCTTAAAAGAGCCTTTATGCCATATGGTGGCATCAAAATGGCAGAAGAAGCCTTATCGACCTATAACTATCCAGTGAACCCAGAGCTTCACAAGATTTTCACGACCTATCATAAAACGCACAATGACGGCGTTTTCGACGCTTACACTCCAGAGATTTTGCACTGCCGCCACAACAAGATTCTTACTGGCTTACCAGATACCTATGGTAGGGGCAGAATCGTTGGCGATTACCGCAGAATCGCTCTCTACGGCATCGATTTCCTCATCGCGAAGAAGAAAGAAGATTTTGCTTTGACCGACGATGGCGAGATGTGTGAAGAAATCGTCAAAGAACGTGAAGAGATTTCGATGCAAATCAAAGCGCTCAAAGAGATGAAAATCATGGCCCAAAGCTATGGCTATGATATCTCGATGCCTGCCAAAAACGCCAAAGAGGCATTCCAATGGCTCTATTTCGGCTATTTGGCCGCCATCAAGACGCAAAACGGCGCGGCGATGTCGGTTGGTAGAGTATCTACCTTCCTTGATATTTACATCGAACGCGATTTGAAGAAAGGCATCTTGACGGAAAAAGAAGCGCAAGAGCTCGTTGATCAAATCGTCTTGAAATTCCGTATGGTCAAAATCGCGCGTATTCCAAGCTATAACGCGCTCTTCTCTGGTGACCCAGTATGGGCGACCCTTGAAGTTGGCGGTATGGCGATTGATGGAAGAACGATGGTGACCAAGAATGATTTCCGTTTCCTCCATACGCTTGAGAACATGGGCCCAAGCCCAGAGCCAAACCTCACCGTCCTTTATAGCGCGCGCCTCCCAGAAGGATTTAAGAAATATGCCGCTCATATTTCTATCGAAACTTCTTCTATCCAATACGAAAACGACGATGTTATGCGCCCGGTTTGGATGGACGATTATTCCATCTGCTGCTGCGTGAGTGCGACCCAAACGGGTAAAGAATATCAATTCTTTGGCGCTCGTGCGAACCTCGCTAAGTGCTTACTTTACGCGATTAATGGCGGCATCGACGAGAAGACTGGCGAGCAAGTTGGGCCTTCTTACCGCCCATGCGTTGGCGAATATCTCGATTACGATGATGTCGTAAGCAAATACAAAGAGATGATGAAGTGGCTTGCTAAAGTCTATGTCGAGGCTTTAAACATCATTCATTACATGCACGATAAATATTATTACGAAGCCGCGGAAATGGCTTTGATTGATAGCCATCCAGAAAGAACATTCGCGACTGGTATCGCTGGGTTTAGCCACGTTGTCGATAGCCTTAGCGCGATCAAATACGCGAAGGTGAAACCAATCCGCAATGAAAAAGGGGTCGCGATTGATTTCGAAATCGAAGGAGACTTCCCTCGATACGGTAACGATGATGACCGCGCTGACGATATCGCTGTCACCTTATTAAAGACATTCATGGGCTATATCGCTGAGAGAAAGACGTATCGCAATTCCAAACCGACCACATCGATTCTTACAATCACTTCCAATGTCGTTTACGGCAAAGCGACAGGTGCTCTTCCAGACGGCAGAAAAGCCGGAGAACCACTTTCCCCAGGTGCAAACCCAAGCTATGGCGCCGAAAAGAATGGCTTACTTGCCTCGCTTAACTCCCTTGATAAACTCCCTTACGAATACGCTCTCGATGGCATTTCCAACACGCAAACCATCAGCAATAACTGCCTAGGCCACTCCGAGAAAGAAAGAGTCAATAATCTCGTCCGTGTCTTGGATGGTTACTTCAGTGGCGGAGCACATCACTTGAACGTGAACGTGTTCGGAAAAGAAAAACTCATCGACTGCATGAATCACCCAGAAAAACCAGAATATGCGAACTTCACCATCCGCGTTTCTGGCTATGCCGTCAAGTTCATCAACCTCACAAAGGAACAGCAATTAGATGTCATCGCAAGAACTTGCCACGAACATTTCTAATTCCGTCTATTGCCATAGTGACAAGATCGAGAGTTTCGGTCTTGTCGATGGCCCAGGCGTTAGGAGCATCCTCTTTATGAGCGGATGCCCTTTTCGTTGTTTATATTGCCATAACCCGGAGATGCAAGACGCTAGTTGCGGAGAACGTATTAGCCCAAAAGAAGCGTTTAATAAACTTATCCGTTATCAAAGATATTGGGGAAGCGATGGAGGAGTCACGGTCTCGGGTGGCGAACCTTTGACCAACATTCCTTTTCTCATTGAGCTTGGGAAACTTCTCAAAAAAGAAGGCATCGGCTTTGTGATTGATACGAGCTGTGCCACTTTTCGCTTAGAACCTGATTACTTGAAACAATTCGATGAACTACTTTCTTACACGGATTTGTTCCTTCTCGATTTGAAAGGGCTCGATAATGACTTGCATCGAAAAATCACTGGTAAAGACAACACGAATGTCTTAGAAGCGTTTCGTTATCTTTCGAAAAAGGGTTTCCCCATTTGGGTACGTTATGTTCTTTTACCTGGTTATACCGATGATCCGGATTTGCTCAAACGAAGTGGCGAATTCTTAAAATCCCTTGGCAATGTGAAACGCTTAGAAGTGCTTCCTTATCACGTTTTGGCGATTCCCAAATACGAAGAACTGCACCGCGAATATTATTTGCGAAATGTGAATCCGCCAAGCGAAGAAGAAATCAAAAAAGCGAATGATTTGCTTGGCGTGAATTCCTTCCAAGGATATCTCTGTTAGTTGATTTATTGCCACCCTCATTTTTGGAGAGAGTGGCTTTTTACTTGTTTGTTTGCATATACGAAAGGGCTATAATACTCAAGTTATAGTTTTATAAAAACTAAAAATATTCGGAACAGAATAGAAGGGAATCAAAATGAAAAAAGTATATATTGCGTTAGCGCCGCTCGCCTTATTGATCGCTTCTTGCTCAACAGCGGGAACTTCTTCCTCTTCGAGCCAAGGCGTTTCGGCAGATGATTCAAGTCAAAACGTTTCTTCTAGCGAGCAAAGCGGAACTTCCTCTTCTTCGAGTAGCGAATTCATCCCGGAAGGGGAAATGAAATACGAAATCGGCATCAGCGGTGAAGAAGCGGTTTTGAAGAAAGCCAAAGGGAACGCCAATGTCGCGGAAATCCCTGCGACTTACGAAGGGAAACCGGTGACGCGTATTTTGGATGGCGCTTTCATGGACCGAACCAAAATCCAAAAAGTGATTATTCCAGAAAACGTCCGTGAAATCGGCGTTGATGCATTCAATGGTTGCACCAATATTGACGAGATTTCCTTTCCGAGCACGTTGAGGACGATTAAGGATAGAGCCTTCAACGGGCTTCGCTATATTGCCGACATTGAGATTCCAGAAGGGGTGACATCCATCGGCGATTCTGCTTTTACGATGTGCGAAAACCTCGAAAAGCTGTCATTGCCTTCTTCTTTGATTGAACTTGGATCGAATCTCTATTCTTCAGATAAGAATATGTTAGCCACGACCCTATACGAGGGGATCGAATATCTTGGGAATGAGACAAATCCCTATCTTGTCGCCTACAAAGTCAATGCGAAAAACATTAGTCCAACCGATGCCAATATCCACTCTTCCACGAAGATTTTGGGCGGGTCTTTGTTCGAAAATGAGACTTCGCTCACGAGCGTGACACTCCCTGAAGGATTAGAAGCCATCGGCGCTTCCACTTTCAAAGGCTCTTCTCTTGCTTCGATTGCAATTCCTTCTAGCGTGAAGCGAATTGGCGCCTATGCGTTTGCTGAATGCAGCGCGCTCACTTCTTGCTCCATCACTGGGAATAACCTAGAGACAATCGAAAACGAAGCATTCTCTGGCGCAAGCGCACTTACTTCCATCAATATCCCATCAAGTGTTATGGAAGTCGGCTCCTATGCATTTAAAAAATACGATGATGCCGCCTCTTTAACTTATAACGTAAAAGATGGCGGATGCTATTTAGGAAATAGCGAGAATCCGTATCATCTCTTTGTTGGACTCGAAGATCTTTCCTCTTCTTCCTTCGTTTTGGATTCTCATACGGTCGTCATGGCTGGCCAATGCCTTGAAAATGCGAAGAACATCGCTACTTTGGAAATTCCTTCCAGCGTGAAAACGATCGGGGAACAAGCGTTTTTCCAGATGGAGTCGCTTACCTCGATAGTCATTCCAGAAAGCGTCACTCGCATGGGCAGTAATTTGTTCAATAGTTGCCACTCTATCACAAGCATCCAATTGCTCAATAAGCCAACCGTTTTGGGTGTAGGGTTTGTCCAAAACTGCGAAAAGCTTCAGTCTTTCGTCATTCCTGATAGTGTTGTTTCTTTAGGCGCGAATCTCTTTATTCGTGATAATTCCTTGACGGAACTAATCATTCCTTCTTCTGTTTTGGAAGCAAGCGCTGGGGCGGTCTCTGATTGTAGCAACCTTGTCGTGAACGTCGAGGCGGAGCAAGCCCCGTACCTTTTCGCCAAGAATTGGTGCTATAACGTCAAAAAAGTCAACTATAACTACAAAGCGAACCAATGAATTGGGAGATGTAATTTATGAAAAAAACAATCAAATTATCTTTGCTTAGCGTGAGCGCGTTGCTTGGGATTACTTCTTGTAGTCCAAGCATAGAAGCCTCCTCTACGCCTAGCGAGGAGTCTTCTCTTACGCCTTCTTCGGCCGAATCGAGCGCTTCCTCTAGTCAAAAGGAAGAATCTTCTTCTAGCGCTCAGCAAAAGGAATCTTCTTCTAGTAGCAAGGAACAAGAAACTAGCTCTTCCTCAAGTTCTTCTTCGGAGAGCTTAGCTCCGACCATTTCGATTGTCGTTCCTTCTTCGACGACCTTAGCAATCGGACAAGAACTTCAGCTTCAAGCGCGCGTTGCCAATGCTGAAGGCGCTTCAGTCAGTTGGAAAAGCTCCAATGAGTCTATTGCCCGTGTTGACGAAAACGGGAAAGTCAGAGGTCTAGCCGCTGGGCAAAGTCAAATCACCGCGAGTGTTGCTGGCGTGACTAGCGAGCCTATAACCTTCATTGTCGAAGCGAATAACGCTTATACGGAATTCTTGAATCTTTTAACGAGCGCGGAGGCGCTAGATGCCACGAAGGTGTCAAGTCTCACTTTGTCCACGAAGAAAGATGAATACAATTATCACGAGAATTCGACCACCAAGGAATGGGAGAACACCATCAATATGTCGAGTGGCATGACCTATGAGGCTACTTTCTATTCCGACAGCAAGTTGCGTCTTGATACCCTCAAAACGGAAAAAGGCGAAAGCGATGTCAGGGCTCGCCACGAATATGGGATCGCCCATGGCTTGCTCATCGATGCGGAAAGCGATTATTCCGATGGAGCGTATTCTTTTAACGACAATAAATCCAAGAGCATGCCTATCACTAGTCAAAGCGAAACCGAGGCTTTCTTAAACAAAGGGGAATTCGAAGGCATGGTTGGCGCGATCCGCTTCATCTTGGACACTTATTTTGATGGGACGAAGAATTTCTCCTCCGAGACGGCAAGAACAAATGCGACTTTGGAAGAGAAAGATGGTGGATATACCCTTTCGACTACCGATATTTTGAAGGATAACGTCGAGAATAACGTCCATATGGAATATGCGATGACGATTCAGCTCGATAGCGATGGCTATTTGTCTTCTTTGGCAGGCAATGTGAAATCTTATGATTCCGATTCGGAGGGCAATAAACGCCGCCTCACAACGGACACCACGATGAATTTGACGCAAACCATTGCTTCACGCGTAGCGGCAGCCGATATTGATTTCGAGCAATATTTCTTCGCGAATCAAAGCGATTTGACTTTGTTCTTAAGCGATGGCCCTTATAGCAAAAACGAAGTGAGCGACGTAAAACTCAACACAAAGTATTACATCGCTTATATTAAAAACGGCTCCGCAGCCGTTTCAATCGACCCGATTCAATTCGTTTCGATCAAAGATGGGGATGCGATCGCCTCTACGGACGCTTATGAAATGGATGAAATGGCCATCACTTTTAAAAAAGCGGGCGATTACACCCTCACATTCAAAACGACTCTTTTGGACAATCTTACCGTCACCGCAGAAATCGAGAGCCACGAAATCACCAATCTCGCTTTTTCGCCAAAGCCTTCTTTCGCATCGACTAATAGCATGGATAAGACTTATCTAGGCTCTAGCGTTCTCGCTGGTGACACCCACTTTACGTTAAGTGCGAATGAAGGGGCGGATGATGACACGAGTGTTGAATTCGTCACTAATGAAATCGGCGCGACGATCGAAAAAGACCCAGGTGTTCCTTTTGGGTATGTTTTGCATACGGAAAACGCGGGAAAAGTCTCTTTTAAATTCAAAAGTGGAAGCGGAATTGAAACCCCAATCAAAGAAGTGACCGTCTATTCATTCACTAATGAAGGCATTGCCGCCTTCCTTTGTAATGCCAAGTGGGTTGGCGTCAACGCGTCAACCACGCTTGCTGATTTGACGTTCACTTTGGCTAGCGATTCCTTAACTAGTGGCACTTTCTCTGCTCATACTCAATCCGCCGTTGCTGTATCAGGAACATTCGAGGTCGCCGATAATAAAGTCACCGTGAAAGTGACAAAAGGAAACGCCCGCTTCACCAATCTCGTTGTTGGTGCAGGCTTTACGGGCATTTACGCTGGTGCTTACATGGCACATATGATGGTTAACGAATAGGAGGAGTTCTCCCATGAAAAAGAAAATCGCTTTATTTTTGGCTATATCTACCTTGCTAGGGGCATGCGCTCCAAATCAAGAGGGGAGCTCTCAAGATAGCGAGTCTAGCGTTTCTATTGACACTCGGACCCTAGACGGCGTTCTTTCCGCTTTGAAAACGGGCTATCACTTAGAGACGATCAACACCGCGACCTATCGCCCGTCGAATAGCACATCGGGTAGCCAAACGACATATAAGGGATATGAGGAAATATTTGGGAGCGATGGGAAATATCGCCATATCAAATATCAAACTTCGGTTGACAGTGAGCCAAAGAAAGACGCTATCGACTATGATTCCCTTTATGTGAGAGAAAATGGGGATATCGCGGAGCACTCTCTATCTATATCCAATACTGTGGAATCGAAAATCGTCGCTCCGAAAAGCTGGCGCTTCTCTTACTTGCAAAACGCATTCGATTATTTTAGTGTCTCCGATTTTATAGAAGAGAACGGCTCTTATGTGTTCAAGAAAGAGAATAACGAGGAAGCAGCGACTTATCTAGGATGCCAACTTCGCGGCTATCCGCGGAGTGGCAATAGCAGCGTGACCACGCTTGCTTTGACGTTGAACCAAGATGGCAGCGTTTCTTTCAAAGCGGAACTAGAACCTTATTCCCTCCAATACATCACTAGTTTTGATGTATCCGCGATTTATGAAGGGAAATTTGTGAGCCTTGGGGAAGAAGTGGAAGACATTAAACCCATCGAGAAAGATATAGACCAGGTTTTCGAAAACGCGATGGATCAAATCGCCACTCTCAATTTTGCCGCTTCGGGAACGAATTACGAGATTTTGGCGCAAGATGGACGTTACGAGAAAGTGGATTCGGTATCCGCCTCTGCTTGGGGGGATGGCTTCTCTTATCGATTCTATGACGATTCGAACAAACTAGAAGAAGATGCCGCTTATCTATCCATCGATAACAAAATGCAAAGAGTCGCCCTTTATGGTAATAACGCCTATTTATCTGGGCTTCCAATTGACACGACGGTTTCCGCTTTATGGCCTTTCTCCCGCATTTCGAGCGTTTTCTTCCAAAATGAAGGGAATGGCAAATACATTCTCGATAGCAAGTATTCGGGAATGTTCAATACGACGCGTGTATTCACACCATTTGCCACTGATACGGTCAAGAATCTTACCGTGACGATTGCTTCAGGCATTGTAAAATTCGTTTCGACCAATGATGGGAATGGCCGTCATTTTGGCGCGAAAGAGGAGATGACCTTCTCCCATTTCGGGAGTCAATCGAATCCAAATTACACCGTTAAGGAAACTTCCGATGATTTAACTTGGGAGGATATCATTCGTAATGAGAACGATTATTTGTCCGCTCTTAAAATGGTCGGTGGGAAAAACATATTGGACGCAATCCCCGTTTTCGGAAGCGTTTATTCGGAAGGGAAGTTCGTCGATCGAGAAGGTGCGCAGTATTTAAGCGCAAGAATCTCTTCCATTGAGGAAGGGGACGATCTTCTTTCCTCTTATGATAAAA
>DBJG01000006.1 GCA_002296455.1 Caryophanales bacterium UBA782
CGCTTTGTACACTTCTTTGTCACTCGATGGCAGATTTGTTACTTTGACTGACAATACTTGGGACTTACGCACCCGCCACACCTATGCGAAAGTTCACATCGATGTGAATGACGTCTACACCGAAGTTGAAGAAACCGAAGAAGATTCCGAAGAGAATGAGGAAGATGGCGAACTCAAGGATGGGGAAGACGACATGCTTGGGGACGAAGAAAGCGAAGAAGGCGAGAAAAAGATGTCCGAAGAGGAGATCGAATCGCTCGGAATTAATAAATAAACGCGTTTATGAACTTGCCGCCCTGAGGGCGGCTTTTCTTTTCTATTTTTAAGGAATAAGCGATAATACTTATGAGGTAACCTATGTACGAAAAAGAATTAGAAGCCATGATTAAAGCCGCTCTCGATGCCGAAGAGTGGATCAAAAAGGTTTATGCAGAGCATTTCTCTGTGGAAATCAAAAACGACAATTCTCCTGTCACGGAAGCGGATAAGGGCGCGGATTGCTTGATTCGCAAAGAACTTCATGAAAAATTTCCAACATATGGCCTGCTTACCGAAGAAAGCCAAGATGATTTGTCCCGCCGCGAAAAAGATTTTATTTTCATCGTCGATCCTGTCGATGGCACGAAGGATTTTGTGGCACGTGACGATGAATTTTGCACGAATATTGGCCTTGCATATCGAGGGGAAGCGGTCGCAGGAGTTATCAATATCCCGATGAAAAACGTCCTTTATTACGCAATTAAAGGACAAGGGGCTTATAAGAAAGAAAAAGGGAAAGACCCAGTGCGTATTCACGTGAGCGATAAGAAGGATGACTTAACTGTTTTTGTATCACGCAATTTCTGCAATGACAAAGAGCTCGCATCCATTGATAGTCATCACGACAAAATCACTCGGAAGGTCGCTTTGGGAGCGGCCCTCAAATTCTGCTATATTGCCGAAGGAAAAGGGGAATTGTCCTATCGAAAGAGCCCAAATACAAAAGAATGGGATATTGCTGCAGGGGATATTATCCTTTCCGAGGCCGGGGGGATTATGGTAAAACCAGATGGCACCCATTATCAATATAACCGTGAAGACGTTTATAATCGCGATGGCTATATTCTTGCCAATTGCAAAGAGAATGTCTTGCTCTAATTCACAAAGGAACTAATCAACGAAACAAGGGGTAAAAAAAGAAGAAGCGCTCCAAAAGGGCGCTTTTTGTCATTTATGGCGGAAAAGGAGGTTATTTATGTGCAAAATGACGTTGCGTGCCGCGAGCCTTGTCGCGTCTCTTTACCCTTCGTCCATTATCACAATGCGAAGCGCTTTGGTGATTCATGAACTGCTTGAAAAAGAGGAAAATAGTTTGTTAGATTTGTCCTTTCCAAAGGGGAGTTACCGCAAAAACGATCCTCAGATTCGCGTCTGGACTATAGCCTCGCATCTCCATCCGATCGGAGCGAGTTGGATCGAAAAGGGAGAAAACGCATATTTTCTTTATGACATTCCTTCTTTGTGCGCATTGTATATGCTTTTCTATCATCGGCAGGAGATAGGAAAAACTTACTTTTTAGAAGGGGTCCATGCGATTCGGAGGGCAATTTATGAAAAAAGAGGGGAGGTGAAGGAAATCGGCGCAAGGCTTTACTTATATCCTAACGCCTTATTTTTACTATCTCTTTTTCAGGAATATATTCTCGCCACCGCTTAAGCACTAACGCGATTTTTTAGCGAGTTCCAATTCCTTTTGTTCGTTGATTCGTTTCTCCGCATTCTTCTCTTCTTCGAGTTTTTTGCGGGCTAAATATTTCGCCATAACATCTTCAGGAACATCGCTTGATGCACTGACGCCTGTCACACCAGGAACTTCTTCGCAAAGGATGATATCGACCCCCGCGGCGATGTCGTCTAATGCGTAGGAGCATCCTTCACATGCGCCTGTCATCGTCACGTATACGATTCCATCTTTAAAGCCGATGAGTTCAATGTCTCCGCCATCTCGATTGAGAAAAGGGCGCACTTTGTCTAGCACATTTTCAATTTGCGTTTCGATATCGTTTTCCATAGCAACGCATATTCTAGTTTTCCCTTGCTTTTCTCGCAAGCAAGATACGCGAAAACTGGCAATTTTGAGCACTATTCGCGCGTTTTTGTTGGATTTTAAAACGTTTTATCTATAATTGTTCCGTTTTATGAAAACGAATGTGGTTCGGAATTCAGAAAAGAAGATGCTAGGGGCCCTATCGCTTCTATATGAAGCTGGTTTTCTAACAAATCGCCTTGGTTTAGCGAAAGTGATTCGTGGAAAGGAAGACGAAGAAACTTTGCCAGTTGCATTTTTACGCTGCTTTGGTTATGCGCCTTCTCTTTCAAACAAGCTTATCTCTCGCCGCCTTCTTTCTCTTGAGAAAAAAGGGATGGTGGAGATAAAAGAAGAGCGAGGGGTAGAAGGTCTCATTTTTCTCACAAAAGAAGGTCAAGGCGAAGCGAATTTAGAACTATTTCCTAGCCCGTCATTGAGGAAGAAAAAGAAGCCGAATATCATCCGTTATCAATAAAGGAGAATTATGAAAAAAGAATTAGCAAAATTTGAGGATTGGCCATTTCGATGCCCAAATACGAAAACGGTTTTGAAACAATTATCTGCTCTTACCGAGTCATTTAAGAATGCCACTACTGGCGAAGAGGCGCTCAAGGCTTTCAAAAAGATGAGCCGTTATAACGACAAAATCGGTGATGACATTACGCATGTTCAGGTTCTTTTCTCTTTGGAAACAACCAACAAAACATACGAAAAAGCAATGAATTCTTTGAATCAAGGACTTCCTTTGATTCAAGTCGCGCTCATTGATTTCCAAAAAGCCGTTCTTGCTAGCTCATTCCGCCCTTATTTGGAGCAGAAACTTGGGTCCTTCCTTTTTACGATGTACGAATATTCCTTAAAAGGCTTTGACGAAAGAGTGGTGGAAGAAGCACAAAAAGAGAACGATCTCGTGATGAAATATGAAGCGGCAATTGCCGATATGAAAGTCCCTTTCCGTGGTGAAACATATAATCTCCCGCAGATGGGGAAATTCCTTGTCGACCATGACCGCGAAACGAGAAAAGAGGCCGCCAAAGCGTATTATGGCTATTTGGAAACGAGAACGGACGAACTGGAAGATATCTATGATCAACTTGTCAAAGTGCGTGACGCCATGGCCAAAAAACTTGGCTATAAGAACTATGTCGAACTTGCCTATATTCGCATGAACCGTTTTGACTATGATGAAAAACTCGTCAGCGCTTATCGCGAGCAAATTCATACTGTTGTCACTCCGCTTGTGAACAAACTCAAGAAAGATCAGTTCAAACGCCTTGGCATTAAAAACCCAAAGATTTACGACATGAATGTGATGTTTAAAAGCGGAAACCCGATTCCTTTAGGGACAACGGAAGAGAAAGTCGAGCACGCTAAAGAAATGTATCATGCTCTTTCTCCGGACACCGACTATTTCTTCAATTTCATGGTGGATCATCATCTTCTTTTCCTCGATGCTAAGCCAGGAAAACAATCTGGTGGATATATGACTTATTTCCCAATTCACGCTTGCCCGATTATTTTCTCCAATTTCAATGGCACAAGCGGGGATGTTGATGTGTTGACTCATGAATTCGGACACAGTTTCCAAGCATATGTCGCACGGAATATTAAGATTCCAGAATATCGCGCTCCAACCATGGAATCTTGTGAAATCGATTCTATGTCGATGGAATTCTTCGCGGAGCCGTATATGAATCTCTTCTTCGCGGAGCCAGATAAATATCGTTATCTCCATTTGGCGGATTCCATTTCTTTCTTGCCATATGGTGTGACTGTGGATGAATTCCAGCACTGGGTTTATGAGCATCCAGAGGCCAAAAAAGAAGAAAGAGATGCAGAATGGCATCGCCTTGAAGAAAAATATACTCCCTGGAAAGTCAAACTCGAAAAAGATTGCCCATATATGTTATCAGGGCATCGTTGGCTCACCCAGTCCCACATCTTCGCTTCTCCTTTCTACTATATTGATTACACCCTCGCACAAGTCTGTGCCTTTGAGTTCTTCAATTTAGATCGCAAGAATCACGAAAAGGCTTGGAAGAAATACATGAAGCTTTGCAAGCTTGGTGGAAAATACCCATTCCAGACTTTGCTAAGCAAGGTGGGAATGAAGAGCCCATTTGTAGAAGGAACGCTCAAAAAGACCATCAATCCTTTGAAAAAAGTGCTTGCATCCTATCACGCTGAAAATTTCTAATCGATAAAAAAGAAAAAGAGCCATCGACTTTCTAATTTCTAGCCAAAAGAAACTGGATAAATGGCTCTTTTTTCATTCAATCTGGCTAATTTCTTCAATAGAGCGAAAAAGCGTTTCGCTAAATTCGCGTTCATTCATATTGACACGCAGCTCATCTAAGAATGCACGCGAAAAGGCGGGGATGAGTTCTGGATTTTGTTTTGCCTTTTGGAGAACTTCGCTCTTACTATATCCACTCGTGGAAGCGAGAAGCATTTCAATGGGCTCTTTCTTCAATAGGGGCGCATAAAGCCCATTCGTTTCCGGGAAAGAAAAGCGATAAATGATTTTTCCGCTTTTAATAAGGCGATCGCTTTTCCTCTCCAACTCATTAAATAGCCGCGTCTCCGCTTTTTTCCGATCGGCGATATGCGTATCGACTTCGAGTTCAATGATGGGGGTTAGCTCGTGCATTAAGGAGTGACGTGCGATGATGAGTTGTTGTTTCACCGCGTTTTTGATCCCTTTCGCATCGCTAGAATAAATAAGGGAACGAGTTTTAATTCCTTGATAATGAGAACAATGAGCAAAGGAGAGGCGAAGATCCAATTCTTCCAAAGAAATGGAAGGTATCTTGATGCCATGTTCTTCCTTCATGACCCCTTCATCGATTTTTAAAAAAGAGCGAATTCCCTTTTGGAAGAGAAATTCGTTTAGTTTCATGCCATTGATTTCCTCATAGGCACTTTCATAAGGCAAAATTACTCCTTGAATGAATTCGTTAGAAAAAGCGTGGCTAGAGAGGATTCTTTTTCGAAGTATGGAAAACTCTCTAAGGAGCGATTTGTCAGAAAAATTCGGAGAAAAAGAATAACCGAAATGCTCCAAAATCTGTTTTACCAAATAAGGGCTCGATTCATCGAGGGCGACAAAAATTTTTCTTCTTAGTTTTTCTAGCCCCATCAGCGCATTTTCCCGAATTTATTATTGAGATAGGTGACAAAAGCAGTTGGGCTTGCTTCTTTTCCTGTGACTTTTTTGATCCAACTTCTAGGCGATAAATAATCGTAAGCGAAGTCATATTCCCTGAACCAAGAAAGTATTTCGTCCATCTTTGCCTCTCTAATCAAGTCGAGAAAGCCAATTTCTTCGCTCATTTTTTCGCGAATCATCGCCCCATAGACATTGCCTAAGGCATAACTTGGAAAATAACCGAATTCCGCATCGCTCCAATGAATATCTTGCATACATCCGTTTTGGAAGGAGTCCACACCGACACCGAGATATGCTTTGTATTTGTCCTTCCAAATTTGTGGCACTTCTTCGCATTCAATTTTTCCATTGATCAAATCACGTTCGATTTCGTAACGGATGATAATGTGAAGAGAATAAGTGAGTTCATCGGCGTCGCAACGGATGAGCCCTGGTTCAACGCGATTGAGCGACAAATAGAAATCCTCATCGCTCATGTATTGAAATCCTGGATCGAGATTCTTTTCGACGAGTTTCTTTATGAAAGGAGTAAATTCCTCACTTCTCCCGATGAAGTTCTCGTAGAAGCGAGAGTGAGTTTCACAGTTTGCAGCCGTCGCGAGATTTTCAACAAAATTGTTATATTCTTCCTGACTCTTATTTTGGAACTGCAAGCAGTGTCCTCCTTCGTGAAGGATCGTGAAAAGATTACTCCTATAATCTTCTACGCTGTATTTGCTCGTTAAGCGCGCGTCATAGCGGTAGATATCCGCGGAAAAGGGGTGAGCACTGATTTTCAGGCATCCACCTTCCTTATCGTAACGAATCAAGTCCAACAAATCGTAAGAAAGACTCACTTGACTCCCAATGCTATAGGGCTTGATAGGGGGAAGAGGGTGTGCCGCTTGCTTAGAAATCGCCATCGGAAGAAGCTTAATAATCGCTTTTTTAATGGGGAGGAAAATCTCATCGAGATATTCCGCTGTTTCTCCTGGTTCATAAGAATCCAAAAGCGCATCATAAGGGCTCTTCATTCCGGCTTTCATTCGCGCTTTGGCAAGAGTGCGCGCCCATTTCACGCATTCTTTCCAATACGGAAGCCAATGCTCAAAATCGTTCTTTTGGCGGTAAATGCGCCACATTTCGACACTTTTGCTGAATGCTTTTTTGGCAGACGTGTAGTCGCTAAGCGAAACCTTTTCCATAAGAGAAATCTCGTCATATAGCACATCAAATAATCTTTTTTCGTAAGAAGTAAGGTTCTTTTCTCCTAATCCCCTTTTCACGAGATTCTTATAGGAAGTCTCTTGAGCAATAGAGGCAATAGAAGCGTCGTAAAAAGCGAGTAAATCCGATTCGTCTTCGATAGATCTTTTTGGTGCGGCGGTTGCAATATCGTAATAAATGAGATTTGTGAGGTAACGAAGCCTTTTTCGTTTTTCTAAGTAAGGTCTTAATGCTTCGAAGTAAAGATTGTGTTCCATAAACGGTCCCTCTTTCGCTTATTTTCTCACGCACGTGAAGAGTAAGCAAAGAAGAAGTGGATGAATTTGTTTCATAGAATCCACTATTTATCGATAGAATTGCTCGCTCATTGAAAAAACGTGCGATTCATCGTAGACGAACAGTCAAGGAAAATAGATATAATATAATTGCTCCTTGAAGAGCAGAGGGTCCCAAATTGTTCCCCTACATTTCGTAATCGGAGCCCTGACTGGAGATAGCCTGTGTTGAAAGCCCATCTTGGAATGGGAATCCTGACGGCTTGACCAAGAGCCCCACCTCCCATTTTGAGAGGAAACACGAAGGGATCTTCTTTTTTTATTTCAAAAAGACCTCAATCAATTCTTTGGTCTCATCTATATACGTATCGTTATTATCTTCAATGAGTTTCTTTTTGGCGAGCGAAAGATAAGCTCCCATGTAGCGGCGCTCCAACGCATTAATCGCTCCTTTGATTGCGAGCAACTGGCTCATTACGATTTTAGGATCCTCGTCTTGATAAATCATGGAGCGAATGCTCGCTAAATGCCCTGAGGAACGACTGAGCCTCATAATGAGGTCCCACTTTTCCTCTTTTGGGAGGATGAAATCGGGATTTTTGGATAAACGCTCGGATATTTCTTTATTAATGATGATTTTCTTTTCCATCGAATAACCTCCCCGGGGGGTTGACTGAACGTTATCATATCATCAAAATTCCGCCTGAGGTTACTACTTTATGTCGGTGACGAAAAAGATAACAATTACGGCGGCGATGCTCGCCATGGGGGTGCTACTTCCTCTTGCCTTTCATATGATCCCCAATGCAGGAAGCATTTTTGCTCCGATGCATCTACCAACGATTATCTGCGGCTTTATTTGCGGACCGTTTTATGGCGCGCTTATTGGGCTACTAAGCCCTCTTCTTTCTTTTTTATTCATGGGAATGCCTATTGTCGCTGTACTCCCTGGAATGATGATCGAATTATTCATGTATGGTCTAGTGAGCGGATTCCTTTTCCGTGTAATTCACACCAAATGGCTCACTTTGGATATCTTCATTTCTCTTATCACTAGTATGCTTATCGGGAGAGGCTTTGGCGGACTTACCAATTACCTTTTGTACGCTTTTGGCCGCTTCGACATGACCTATTCGTGGTCGAAATTTTTCACCGCTTATTTTGTCATCTCTTGGCCAGCGTGGTTGATTCAGCTTCTACTTATCCCAGCGCTCCTTCTCGCTTTGACCAAAGCGAAATTCTTGCGTGAAGAAGATCGACTTTCACCATTCCAAAAGAAGTCTATCCAAGAAAAACAATCATCCTTTTTTGATGGTCTTGCCCCCAAATGGGGCGAAGAAAGAATTTTCAGCAAGGAAAAATTAGAGTCTTTATTCGCGCCGATTTCTTTAAAAGAAGGGGAGCGTGTGCTTGATATTGGATGCGGATGTGGCGTTCTTGAACCATACTTGGTGGAACAAAGGGTTATAGTGGATGCGATTGATCTTTCCCCGAAAATGATCGAAGAGGCGAAGAAAAAAAGCGAGAGCGAGAATGTGAACTATGCGGTTGCTGATTTCTTCTCCTATAAAAACGAAAAGTACGATATTTTGCTCGTTTTTGATGCTTACCCCCACTTCTTAAACAAGAGGCGTTTTGCTTTGCATGGTGCTTCTCTATTAAAAACCGGAGGTTCCATTTGGATTTTCTTTGATTGCCCAAAAGAAGAGATTAATGATTGTCACAAAGGCACTCCTAAAGGAATATCAGGCCCACTCCGCTCATATGAAGAAGAAGCGAAACCTTTTTTATCTTGCGGTTTTGCGCTTGGATATCATCATGAAGGGAACGATGGCTATTATTTGCAGCTTTTAAAGAAGTAAAAGAGGCTTTGCAATCGCTTTCATTGAACAAAAGAACTCAGTTGTCTATTTTTTCTAGCCGTTTCACTTTCAAATTGTGCATTTGCTCCTATAGTAAAAACGCATAATCCGTTTTATGGAAGGAGAGAAATTATGCAGTTATTGTTCTTACAAAGCGCTTCTGACGTCGGAACAAACATTGCAAAAGCAATGGGAAGTGTCGACTTATGGATTGCAATCGCTAAGACGATTATCATCATTTTCTTAGGCTTCATTCTTACGAAAAAGAAGATTTTTCCACAAGGGACGGGGAAAATTCTTACAAAAGTCGTAATGACTGTTGCTCTTCCTTGCCTTGCCTTCACTGGTTTCATGACCGATTACACCGCATCCCAAGGTATTGACGCGATTTTCAATTTTGTGTTTGGCTTCGTCATCTATATCCTTTTCATCTTCTTGTCGAAGCTCATCTTCGTTTGGGTTAAGGATCAGTCGAAAAAGACCGTTCTTTGCGTGCTTTTCGCTTTTGGTTCAACGACATTCTTTGCTCAGCCTCTTATTAATGCTATTTTCGGGCGTCAAGCCTATACCGATAGTAACATGTTAAATGTTGCTTATCGTGTCTTCTTATATAGTTATGCCTATATGGCCATTTCCGGTGTGAAATTCGGCCAAAGCGAGGATGTCTCTTTTGGCAAAACGTTAAAGAAAATATTCCTTAACCCAGTCATTATTGCAACGCTTGCTGGGCTGGTGTTATGGTTCTTGCAAGCGATACCAGGATCGGACATTGTTCGCAAAGACTGGCTTTCACCAAACACAAATATCGCCTATGCGGACGCGGCGAAAGTCGCGTTTTGGCGCGTCGATGTAACTTTGCCTTGGATTTATCCTGTTGCAAAGACGCTAGGCAGTCTTTCCTCCCCACTTGTCTGGCTTGCTATTGGCTGCACCTTAGGTAACGCTTCCATTAAAGAAGCTGCTACAGACAAACACGCTTGGATTTATAGTGTTTTGAAAGTGTTCCTCGCTCCGCTCATTGTTTTGGGACTATTGTGTGCAATCGAAGGCATTGCGACTCTTTGTGGATATCCTCAACTCGTCAGCGCTGCAACCGTTCAATCAAGCGTGATGATGTGGATGGTTCCACCGGCCACGGTCGCTGTTGCTTATTGCATCAATTTCGATAAGGAAAAGCAAATGGCTTCTAACGCCTCTGTCATCGGCACGCTTCTAGCGGTGCCTGGCATTGTCGTTTGGGTTTTGTTACTTACATTAATTACTTCGACTGGTTTCTTCCCAGCAGTCTAAAAGGAGATTGAATATGAAGGGAAAAATGATTTGCTTCGGCGTTCGTGATTATGAAAAGCCGTATTTCGAAAAACTTGGAAAGCAATATGATTACGATTTAGTATTGCGCCCAGAATATCTCAACAATTCTTGCTACGAACTTGCAAAAGGCTATGAAATGGTCATGGTCCGTGGCAATTGCCCCGTTGATGGCGAACACATGAAACTCTTAAAAGAGAGTGGACTAAAGTACTACTTAACACGCACCGCTGGATATAACCACGTTGATGTTGCCGCTTGCAAAGAGCTTGGCATTGAAACCGCATATGTCCCAGGCTATAGCCCTAACGCGATTAGCGAACTTGCCTTATCTTTAGCGATGGCTTTGCTTAGAAACATCGTCTATACCGTTGACATGACCCACCAAGGCCATTTCAAGGTGACGAATCAAATGTTTTCTCGCGAAGTCAGGGGATGCACTGTAGGGATTCTAGGATGTGGGCGCATCGGCACAACGACCGCCTCTCTTTTCAAAGGATTAGGTGCTAAAGTCATTGGCTACGACATTTATCAAAGCGAAAAAGCCAAAAAAGTGGTGGAATTCGTTGATTTGGATACTTTGTTAAAAGAAGCCGACATCGTGATTTGCCATATGGCTTATGTGAAAGGCCAAAACGATCATTTCATTGACAAAAAGAAAATTGATGCCTTGAAGGAAAATGCGATTTTGATTAATGTCGCGCGGGGCGAACTATTGGACACTGAAGCGGCTCTTGAAGCGGTTAAAAATGGGCATTTGGCCGGGCTAGGAATGGATGTCATCGAAAAGGAAACCGCTTTATTCAACAAAGAATTCGATCCAAAACATATGGATACGCCATTGCATCAAGAAATTATCGATCTTTATCCAAAAGTTCTCGTTACCCCTCACGTTGGTAGCGCAACAGACATGGCTCTCATCGATATGATTGAAGTAACTCTTCAAAATATGGACGAATATCTTGCGACTGGGCACTGCAAAAATTCTTTGATTAAATAGTGAACGCGATCTTAAGAGCGAGCGAATTGATTCTACTCGCTCTTTTTTTGATCGCTACTGTATTTGACGTTTCCTAAACGCATCGCAACCAAAATGAACGACATCGTGATTCTATACTCGTGAGGAATCAAGGCGGTCCGTTTTCGATTCAAGACGAAAGTTTGGCAAGGACTTCTCTTTGATTTATACTTTATTTGAACGTAGTAAAAGCAAAGGAAAAAACGATGATGAGTGCATTTCGAGAAGTCAAAAAGAACTTTGGATTTGGTTGTATGAGGCTTCCCTTAAAGGGAGGGAAAGTCGATTATGAAGAATTTTGCAAAATGATTGACTTATTCTTGGAACAAGGCTTCAATTATTTCGATACTGCCCGCGTGTATTTGGAAGGACAAAGTGAAACGGCGCTCCGGGATTGTCTCGTCAAGCGTTATCCTCGTGACCGTTTTATTTTTGTGAATAAGCTGTCATCGGAATGCTTTACGAAAGAGGAAGACATCGTTCCCTTGTTTGAAAAGCAATTAGAATCTTGCGGATTAGAATATTTCGATTTTTATCTATTGCACGCTCAAAACAAAGAGCGTTTTGAAAAATATAAGCGTTGTCACGCCTACGAGACAGCTTTTCGCTTAAAGGAACAAGGGAAAATCAAGCACGTAGGCGTCTCTTTCCACGATAAAGCAGAAGTGCTTGATGAGATTCTTTCTGCTTATCCAGCGATTGAAGCGGTACAAATTCAATTGAACTATGCGGATTTTGATAATCCTGCCATCCAATCTCGGCTTTGCTATGAAGTCTGCGTGAAACACAATAAGCCCGTCATTGTGATGGAACCGGTCAAAGGCGGTAGCTTGGCAAATCTTCCTCCGAAAGCCGCCAAATTTATTACGGACTTGCAAGGGGGAAGTCCCGCAAGTTACGCAATTCGTTACGCTGCCGGATTTGAAAACGTTTTTATGGTCCTCTCCGGCATGAGCAATATGGAACAAATGAAAGACAACCTGTCTTTTATGAAAGACTACAAGCCTCTTAATGAAACAGAGAAAAAAGCCTTGGCAAATGTATGCAATGTCTTTCAATCCATGAACTTAATTCCTTGCACGGCGTGCCGTTATTGTGTGGATGGCTGCCCGAAGCATATCGCGATACCGAGTCTTTTTTCCTGTATGAACACGAAACAGATTTATCACGACTGGAACGCGGATTTTTACTATAACGAAGTGTACACGAAGTCGAATGGAAAAGCTTCTAGCTGCATTCGCTGCGGGAAATGCGAGAAAGCTTGCCCTCAGCATCTTCCAATTCGCTCATTATTAGAAAAAGTTGCCAAGGAATTTGAAAAATGATGGAGTATCGTAAACTCCCAAAAGGAACCGAAAAAATTGGTTCACTCGGATTGGGCATGGGTGGGATTCAAGGAGCTTCTCAAGCGGAAATTGAAGCAGTCATTCGCGAAGCAATCGATTCAGGGATTAATTTCTTTGATTTGTGCGCCGGTGGTTCTTCCGTTTATGAACCGTTTGGGAAAGCGATTCATAATCGTCGTGAGCAAGTTTATTTTCAACTCCATTTCGGCGCGGTTTATAACACGAACGGGGAATATGGATGGTCGCGAAATCTGGAACAAATCAAGAAGACATTCGATTGGGAAATGAAAAAACTAAATACGAATTACGTAGACTTTGGTTTTTTGCACTGCGTTGACGAAGAAGATGATTTTACGGCCATTAAGGAGAACGGAATCCTAGATTTCATTTGCGATTTGAAAAGAAAGGGTGTCGTTCATCATATCGGTTTCTCTTCACATACGCCTTCTATCGCAAATAAAATCTTGGATACGGGGCTAATTGATATCATGATGTTTTCGATTAACCCAGCTTACGATTTAGAATGCGGAGACGAATACGGAATCGGGTCAACGAAAGAAAGGGCGTCTTTGTTTGCGCGCTGCGAAGCGGAAAAAATCGCTATTTCCGTGATGAAACCATTCCATGGCGGTCAGCTTCTTTCGGATAGTGCCTCTCCGTTCCGGAAAGCGTTGACGAAAAATCAGTGTCTTCAATACGTTCTTGATCGACCCGGCGTCATCGCCGCCGTTCCTGGAGTTCGAGGTTTGAATGACCTTCGTGAGTTATTGCCGTTTATTGTTTCCGAGAAGGAAGACAATGATTATTCTTTGATTGGCGAATTCACGCCAATAGCGGCGGTGGGTAATTGCGTATATTGTAATCATTGCGAACCTTGTCCAAGAGGAATTGATATTGGATTGATTAATAAGTATTACGATTTAGCAAAGGCAGGGGACGAGATGGCGAAAAACCATTATTCTAAGCTTGCTATTAAGGCGAGCGCTTGCGTGCAGTGCGGGCGCTGTAATTCCCGTTGCCCGTTCAAAGTGAATCAAATGGCTAAGATGAAACAAATTGCTGAATACTTTGGCGGATAAAACGCCGATTTACTAAAATTCAAAGCTCGTTTGCGTCATTCCCCCAGCTTTGCCCGATGCCCTAGTGGCGCGGTTGGTTTTGATCGTTGTCTTTTTTGGATTGAGCTCAAATTCGAATAAAATCGTTTTTTTCGCTTCTGGGTCGTCGGTGTCCCTGCATTCATTAAAGACAACAAAACCATCTCTCGTGCTTCTTTTTTCAATACGTTTCACTGAGGAGTCAATTGTTGCCTCCAATACGGCGACTGCTTGAGGGGATCCTCTTTACGATAGCTTTTAATACTAACTCTTTAGACAATGATGTAAATTCATCATCCGTCATGGCTTTCATGGCGAAAGCATATCTATCTTTCGCGATAACTGTCACCCTTCAAAAATGAATTGCTTATAAAAACCTCCTGGCGTTAATACCAGGAGGTTGGGATTCGTTTGGTGCCCGAGACCGGACTTGAACCGGTAAGGATTTAACTCCATTGGATTTTAAGTCCAACGTGTTTACCATTTCACCACTCGGGCATGCTTTCGTAGAGAATAGAAACGCCTCCATGCGCCTACGCGCCGGAGGCGACTGCATCAATTTTGGTCTCCCGTGACGGGCTCGAACCGTCGACCCCTTGATTAAAAGTCAAGTGCTCTACCACTGAGCTAACGGGAGAGATGATGGCTGGGATGGCTGGGATCGGACCAGCGAATGACAGAGTCAAAGTCTGTTGCCTTACCACTTGGCTACATCCCAAGGATGGTGGGCGAAGATGGATTTGAACCACCGAACCCGGAGGAGCTGATTTACAGTCAGCCGCGTTTGGCCACTTCGCTATTCGCCCA
>DBJG01000066.1:0-6915 GCA_002296455.1 Caryophanales bacterium UBA782
TTATCGTCATCTGTTTGGATATTTTCAAAACCATTTCTGTTTTTTGGGCGAGCTGGTCTGTTATTTATTTTTCAGGCATTAAAGAATCAATCGCCCTTTGGGATAACGGCGTTTTGTATTTATGGTTAAGCGTTTTGGGGTGCGCGATTGGCCATTGCTATCCCGTTTATATTGGCTTCCGTGGCGGGAAGGCCGTTGCTTGTTTCATGGGTGCTACTGGTGGTGAAAACTGGCTTTTGTTTTTACTAGATTTTATCGTATTTTTCGGTGTTTACAGAATCGGTAAGAAGAAAAATATTGTTTCGTTTGCAAGTATCCTCTCATCAATGATTATTTCTCTAGTTGTTTGGACTCTCACTATATTAACATTGTTTGGTATTAACACTTCTATTTTATCGTGGGACTTTGGCTTAACAGGAACACTCCAAATTGGTTGGGAAGAAGGGCTTATTACAACCTTTATCCATCTTTTGCTTCTCTGGCGCCATCGGGAAAACATAAAAAGACTGAAGAGCGATCAAGAAGCTGCTTATAATTTATTTGGTAAATAATTAGTCGTTTATTAGTATATTTAAATAATTTTAAAAACATAGATAAAATCATATTATTTAGATGTATATAGGCGACATGTAAAACAAAAAGGCAGCTTACCGCTGCCTCATTATTTAGAACATTCCCTTACTGGTTGTCCATGTTTTTACGCACGGAATTCATAACGGCTCTGATTTGCGCTTCAGATGGTTTTCTGCCCATTTGCATATACATAGCGCGAATCATGTTTTCGTTGATCGGCGGATTTTTCTTCATTTGACTTTTAATCAAAGCTCTAGCACCGAAGAATCCTGCAATTAAGCCAACGACGAGCGCGACCATAACAAGGGCGAACCAATTCCCTTCCCAAGTCATGATTAAGCTCTCCCGTCGTATTTGCCCGTTGTCGTATCAACAGAGATTTTATCGCCTGGATTGATGAATAGAGGAACGCGAATCTTCATTCCAGTTTCTAGTGTTGCGTCTTTTGAACCACCATTCGTGATGGTGTCCCCTCTCACGCCTGGCTCACAATCGCTCACCGTAATCGCGACTTTCGCTGGAAGTTGGATACCAAGAATTTCTTCATCGAAGCTCACCATGATGACTTCCAAATTTGGAACAAGATATTGAGCTTCGTGCTCAAGGTTTTGGTGACCAATTTCGACTTGATCATAGGTTTTTGGATCCATGAAAACGTAGGTCGTCCCCGAATCATAAAGATATTGCATCGTTCTTTTGTCCAAACGTGCTTCTTCCACGTCATAGCCACTATTTCTAGCAAGCTCCGTGATGGCGCCAGTACGGACATTTTGGACTTTGATCTTTGCGACCATTTTTCTCATTGCCGTTTTGTTGAGAAGAATGTCGATGACGCGATATAAGACCTTTTCATCGATAAAGTAATTGCCCGGGCGTAATTCTGTAACGTTCATAATAAAAACTCCTTAATTGCTGTAGCAACGAGAATATTCTACTCCACCTCTTTAGAAGAGGGTATCTTTTTTCGCTATCTAGCGAAAGGAAAAGCCAGGGTTGAAGCGAAGTTCGTTATCAATAGTCGTTCCTTCACCATGTCCCGGATAAACCTTCGTTTTCAAAGGAAGCCTCGCCAGTTTTGACAAACTATCGGCGATTTTGCTTCCATCTCCTCCTGGTAAATCGGTTCGACCATAGTTTAGGTGAAACAAGGTATCTCCGCTCAGTAGTGCTTTCTCTTTTTCCAAGTAGTAGCAAACGCTTCCTTCTGTGTGAAATGGTGTTGAAATCACACGAATCGCATTGCTTCCGATTTCTAGCTTCTCGCCATCAAAAATCTCATGAATATCAATATTATCGATAGATAATCCATCCATTAAATTATATTTTGGGTTCGTTAAGCACCTTGTGTCCTCACGTCCCATATAAACAGGTGCTTTGTGCTTTAACGTAAGAAGACCATAGATATGATCGTAATGGCCATGCGTCAATAAAATCGCGAGCAATGATCGATAATGAGCATCGATGAAACGATCTAATTTTGCATTTGTGTTGTCACCTGGATCGACTAAAATACAGTCTTCGCCAAAGTTCCCAATAAAGTAAGTATTGCAAAATATGGAATTTCCATTAATCTTCGTAATCATAAGTATGAAAAAAGAAAAGGCCCATAGTGGGCCAATATTATTTAGCTTCTTTATGGAGCGTCTCTTTTTTGCAGCGAGAGCAATATTTTTTGATTTCCATCTTGTTTGGATGGGTCTTTTTGTTGCGTGTGGTGATGTAATTGCGTTCACCGCATTCACTGCATTTAAGGATTACTTGATCACGTTTACTTGCCATATCGATTCACTCTTCTTTCTTTTCGCGAGCGTAATCTTAGCATATTGATAAACCTAAATCTATATTTTTCAGCAATAGTCTTTTCTTTTTTCTCCCCTCCCATCGCTTAATGATTGAATGTATACTATTTTCAAATTCATTATGACAATGCGCGAGCAGACAAAAAAGATTCAAATCGGCCCCCTCTCTTTGGGCGGAAGCAGCCATGTGGTTATTCAATCAATGGCAAATATCAAGACAAGCAACGTCGATCTTGTTTCGAAACAAATTAACGAATGTGCCAAATACGGCGCTGAATTAATGCGCGTTTCAATTTTGGATTTTGATGACGCAAGAGCGATTCACGATATCAAAAAGCGCATCAATATCCCTCTTGTTGCAGACATTCACATCGATTACCGCTTGGCTTTGGAGTCAATCGCTAATGGCGTTGATGCAGTTCGCATTAATCCTGGCAACATTGGCAATGAAGTCAAAATCAAAGCGGTCGTCGATGCTTGCAAGGAAAAACATGTCCCGATTCGTATCGGCGTCAATTCCGGTTCTCTTGATCAAGATGTTTATAAGGGAAGAGAGACGATTCGAGCGGAATGGCTCGTTCAAAGCGCCGAAAAACACACAAAAATTCTCGAACAATTGGGGTTTTATGATATTGTCCTTAGCCTTAAGGGCTCTAGCGTTTTAGAAACTATTGCCGCCTATCGACTGGCGAGTGAGCGTTTCTCCTATCCTTTACATTTGGGCATCACTGAAGCGGGTCCGAAGGATGTCGGCTTATTGCGAAGCGCAGCGGGATTATCCCCTCTTTTATTGGATGGCATCGGTGATACAATCCGCATTTCCTTAAGCGACGATCCCGTCGAAGAAGTTAAAGCAGCATGCCGCCTTTTACATGATTTGGGACTAAAGGATGATTATCCGACTTTTATTTCTTGCCCAACGTGCGGAAGAACGGAAGTCAATCTCATTCCCCTTGCGAAAAAAATTCAAGCTTATTTAGAAGAACATCATGTTAATAAAACTGTTGCAATCATGGGCTGCATTGTAAATGGCCCTGGCGAAGCAAGACACGCCGATTTAGGCGCTGCTGGCGGAAACGGAGTGTGGGCCATTTTCAAAAAAGGCATCGTGATTAAGCATGTTGCCGACAAAGACGTATATGAAGAACTGATTCAAGAAATCAATGGGCTTTAGTGATAAATAGCACAATGTTATTTCAAATGTTCACGCCAATTCGCTTCATAATGGTGATCGCGAAGCATTTGAATCTCTTTTTGATATGGAAATAATGTTTCCTTTCCTTCGATAATCGTCGGCGTTTCCAAAATCTTTGGAACGGCCGCTAGAAGAGGATCTGTAACCCATTATTCTAGTGTATCGTAACCAATCGTGCCATAACCGATATTTTCGTGACGATCTTTATGAGAACCAATTTCATTCTTGGAATCATTGAGATGAATCACTTTCAATCGCTCTAAGCCGAGAACGCTGTCGAAAAGAGAAAGAATTGCAGAGACATTAGAAACATCTAACCCAGCGTCATGAATA
This sequence comes from Caryophanales bacterium UBA782, assembly GCA_002296455.1. GTDB lineage: Bacteria > Bacillota_I > Bacilli_A > RFN20 > CAG-826 > UBA4951. Next base: position 3,901 of record DBJG01000066.1, read on the forward strand.
TGGCATGTATCAAGGCAAATGCCGATTCTATCTTGCCTTTTTATGCCATCGATAATGGCTTTTAGTTCCAAGAAAGAAGAACCGATTTCACTTCCTTTTCCTGCCATTGTCTCCAAACAAATCGTCACATTCGAATCGTCTTTGTCTAGCACTTCGTTTAGTCCTTCCTTGATGTAACGAATGCCTTCTGCCTTTGACTCTCCGACAGAGCTTCCCGGATGGAGAACGAGTTTTGTGAGGTGGAAGGCGCTCACCCGCTTTAATTCTTCTAGCAAAAAACGCTTGGCAAGTTCCCTCGTTTCTTCCTTAAGAGGATTGGCGAGATTGATGATATAAGGAGCATGGACGACAATTTTACTTTCATCGAAGCCTTTTTCTTTCAAAAACGCGCGCCCTTCTTCGATGCGGAGGGAGGAAGTCGGCAAACGCTTTGTGTTTTGTGGCGCGCCCGTATAGAACATAAAGGTATTTTCGCCCCAACTATAGGCACGCTCCGCTGTCCCTAGATAAAAGGAAGGAGAATTCAAGGAGAGATGACTCCCCAAAAATAGTTCGTTCATTATTCTTCGCCTCCTGCGTTCTTCTTTGCTTCGGCGCGATATTTCTTCTCAAGTTCCTTGCGAACACTTTTCTGAATTGCCTTGCGCCGATATTTGCGTTTCACTTTTTCAATCGCGATTTTCTCTTTCTTTTTATAGCCAGGTTTGACGATCTTTCCTCTATGTTTGGCTTTCGCAATTTTAATTTCTTTGATTTCGTCTTCGTTCTCAAACGCTTTTTTCTTGCGAAGTTTTTCTTTTGGGAGCAAGCCCACTGGATCTCTCTTCAGTTCATTTTTACGTAAGGTATAGAAATCGAATTGTACGCCTTCGTCAATTAAAGCAAGCGGTAGCTTCGTGGAATCATCATCGTAAAATACCCAAGAATCCCCTTCTCTTCCGAACCGGCCAGTCCTTCCAGCACGGTGATGGTAAAACTCTAAGTCTGAGGGTAAATCAACCGAAACGACATCCGTTACATCGGGAATGTCCATCCCGCGGCTCAATAAATCGCTAGCGACGATGATCGAACTTTTATTGTCGCGAATTGCGCGTAAGGCTTTTTTCCGGTTTCTATCGTCTAAATCACCAGAAAAATAAATTGCTTCATATCCTTCGCTCACCAAAAACCGATAAATCGCGGCGACTCTGTCTTTCGTGCTCGCAAAGACGATACATAGATACGGATTGCGAATTTTTAAAAACGAAAGAAGCGCCGCTTCTTGACCTTGGTGTTTAATGTCCACTAGATGATGGCGAACGCCACTTGCCGTGTTGATATTATCGCTTTGGTATTCGAAGTCACTTTGGACAAAACGGTTAAGCTCATCTTTAAGATTTTGTTTTAGTGTGGCCGAAAACACAAGGATTTGCGGTTTGTTCAAAAGAGAAAACAAAGCGGCGACATCCTCAAAATAGCCCATTTCAAGAAGCATGTCTGCTTCATCAAGAACAACTGTTCTCACATTATTCAAAGATAAAGAATGCTGTTCGACTAAAATATCGCGAATTCTTCCAGGAGTGCCGATAATAAGATGCGGTGCGATAGTTAGACCTTCCACGTTTTGACTTACATCGGATTCGCTTGTGAATAATCGCACTTTGAATTTCGGAAAAAAGCGGATGAATTCGCGGGCAAAATCGTAAGTTTGTCTTGCGAGTTCTCGCGTTGGGCAAATCACAACGTCCTGCAAGCGCGGCAAATTCATATCGAGTTTCGCTAAAAGAGGGATGAGATAAGCGTGTGTTTTCCCACTTCCCGTCGCACTTTGTGCAAGAAGCGATTTGCCTCGAAGGACCTTTGGAATCACTGCGTTTTGGACAGGCGAGGGCTCCAAATAGCCAAGTTTGTTCACCGCGTTAATTAAATTGGTTGGTAAGTTATATGCTTTGAAAGATGCCATAGTATCGAAATTATAGATGTTTTGTAGGCTAGACGCCACTAATTAGGTATAATCGGATGGTATGAAAGTCTATCGTTTGGAGCCTCATTCTTATTGTGAAGGCGTTGTTAAAGCCTTCTTACTTGCGAAAAAAGCAAAAAAAGAAAATTCTGGAAAGAATATCTATCTTCTTGGATCCCTCGTCCACAATGAAGAGTCGATTAAAGAACTTACATCAGAAGGTTTTATTTTGCTTGATGAAAGGGAAGGAGATTTATTCTCCCTTTTACAAAAAATACCTGAAGGATCTGTTCTTGTTTTCTCTGCACATGGTCACCCTTCCTCTTTCGATTGTTATGCGAAAAATAAGAAAATGGTTGTTTATGATGCCACATGCGAAAAAGTGAAAGATAATTTAGAAATAATCGCTTATTTTGTTCATGCTGGTCGCGAAGTCATTTTCTTAGGAGAGACGAATCACCTTGAAGCTAATGCTGCGCTTTCTTATGGGGACAAAGTGCATTTGCTCGATCCGAAAAAGATGAACGAATTCCCTTTTGAAAAAATCAAAGACAAGGCTCCTGCTTTTTTGAGTCAAACCACGATGGGCGAAGAAGAAGTTCGCCTTGGTGGAAAATTCGTCTTAGATCATATTCCAGCCGCTTTTATCATCGATGGACGGTGCGATAGCACAAAACGGCGTCAATTTGCCTTGCGTTTAGCGCCTAAAGAAGCCGATTTAATCGTTGTTTTAGGTTCTAAATCAAGTAACAACACGATGAAGCTCGTTTCCATCGCTAAAGAATCGCATCCCGATGCGAGAGTGTTTCGCGCCCTTGACGTGGAAGAACTGCAAAAATTCAATCTTCGCCCCTATTCGTATTGCGTTTTGACTAGTGGCGCTTCCACTTCCCCCAAAGTTTACGAAGAATGTCTCCGATATTTAGAATCCATTTAGCCGAGCACGGTCTTTTGAATCATTTCATTTTCTTCAAGCAATAATGCTCTTTTTTCTTTCGGCAAAAACTCATTTTTTAAAATTTCGTTATTTAAAGAGAAAAGCCGAGAAAAATGCTTCTTCCAAGCATCGCTTT
>DBJG01000066.1:6948-17600 GCA_002296455.1 Caryophanales bacterium UBA782
TCGATTGGGCCGAAAAAAAGTTCTTCCTCTGAATAAGAAACCGGTTGCGTTGATTTAACAAAAAGTGAGACGCAATAGGGCTTTCCTTTGTCGAAGAGAAATAAATCGTCTTCCATCTTATAGCCTGTTAGAGCGAGCCACTTGAGCAAAATGGGCATATCTGAATGAGCATCGATGACAAGATACTCAATTCGTTTTAATCTTTCTTTGTGTGAGGAAAGAATATCGCGAATCAGTAACCCTCCCATTCCCGCAAGAATCAAGCCGTCGACCTCTTCGGGAATCATCTCAATGCCATTTGATAAAGATGTCTCGATTCTATTTGATAATCCAAGTTCCTTAATCGCCTTTTTCATCGACAAAAAAGGACCTTTTTTGTTGTCAACGGCAAATACACGTTCACAAATATTTCGCTTTGTAAGCTCGATGGGAACGAGCGCATGGTCACTTCCGATATCAGCAGGAAAAGAGCCTTTCCTCACAAACTGAATCACCGCTTCTAAACGTATCGAAAGCTTATTTCCCATCATTCTCGATGGCCTCGCGCATTTTACGCAACGCCTTTTCTTTGATTTGGCGGATGCGTTCGCGCGAAACATGATAGTCTTTCGCGATACTCTCCCCCGTTTCTTTGTCTTTACCAGAAAGGCCGTAAACACGGCTCACAATGTCTTTTTCTTGCGAGCTTAGCGCGCTTAGGGCAACAGCCAATTGACGCATATTATCCTCGACATCGAGAAGACGAGTGATATCAGCCTCGCTATTTTCGTCTGCTTCGAGGTCTCCTAACTCGCTATCCTCCTCTTCGCCAACCTTCTCATTGAGTGATATGGCTGAAGTTTTGGAAAAAGAATCGAGTTCATTGATTTTTTCTTCATTCCATTCTGGATAAGCCTCGATGAGCTCTTCATCGCTCGGTTCTTTACCAAGACTTAAAGAAAGTTCGGCTCTATTTTTCTTTAAGCGCGCGATTTCTTGTGCTTTATGGGTAGGTATTCTCACCGCATTTTTTGCGTCACCAATCCCTCTAGTTATCGCTTGCTTAATCCACCAAGTCGCATAAGTTGAAAACTTAAACCCACGCGTATAGTCGAATTTATCAACCGCATGAATTAAGCCCTCGTTTCCATTTTGAATTAAGTCGCTGAAAGGGACATCGTTTCTCCGGAATTGGGAAGCGATATCAATAACAAGGCGAAGATTTGAAGTGATAAGCGTTTCTCTCGCTTTTCTCCCCTCATTCACGATTCTTTGAAGGTTTTTCTCGTCTGTTTTGTCAATTAGTAATGTCGCTTCGGCTTTTTTGCCAAGTTCCATTTTTTCCCCTAATTGTATTTCTTCCTCTTTCGTGAGCATCGGGTATTTACCCATCTCACTAAAATAGAAAGAAAGTCCGTCTTGGGAAGAAACGCTTCCAGAAGGAGCGATAATGTCGTCTTTGATGGGAACCCCGTTTTCTTCAAGTCGAGAAGAAAGCTCGTTGTATTCATTTTCTGATAACGAATATTCATCAGATAGGTCAAGAACGGTCGCTCGCAAAAGATAGCCTTTTTCCTCTTTGAGACGTAATGCTTCTGCGAAGGCTTTATCAAGTTGACTCATTTTTGTAACATTCATTATTTTTTGGAAGTATCGGGTCCATTCATTGTGAAAGTATCACGATAATCCCCTAATTTTTTCGCGCGGGTTGGGTGACGCAATTTACGAATCGCTTTCGCTTCGATTTGACGAATTCTCTCTCGAGTGACACCAAAATCTTTGCCGACTTCTTCCAATGTTCTTGGCCGGTTATCATCAAGTCCGTAGCGAAGACGGAGAACTCTCTCTTCGCGATCCGTCAAATCCTTCATGATTTCGTATAGTTCGTCTTTAAGAAGAGATTTTGTCGTATATTCTTCGGGAGATTGTGCCTCCTTATCTTCAATAAAGTCGCCCAAATGGCTGTCATCCTCTTCACCGATTGGGGTTTCTAAGGAAACGGGTTCCATGGCAATACGCTGAATTTCGCGAATTCTTTCTGGAGATAAAGCGCCATCCATCTTCGCACTGATTTCTTCTGCGCTAGGATCACGGCCAAGTTCTTGGACGAGCTGCCTTTGAACACGGGTCATTTTGTTTATGGTTTCCACCATATGCACAGGAATTCGAATGGTTCTAGCTTGGTCGGCAATGGCGCGCGTAATTGCTTGGCGAATCCACCAAGTCGCATAGGTCGAAAATTTGAAGCCTTTCGTATAATCGAATTTTTCTACGGCCTTAATAAGACCCATATTCCCTTCCTGAATCAGATCAAGGAAATGCATGCCGCGTCCGACATAATGTTTCGCGATTGAAATTACGAGACGCAAATTAGCGGTAATAAGCTTATTCTTAGCGTTTTGCCCGTCATCAACTTCGCATTTCGTCAAGAAAATTTCCTTTGTTGGGTAATTGAAACGAATGGCTTTATTCCATTTCTCATAGTCAAGATCGCCATTATTCTTTTGATATTCGTCGTAAAACTCTTTTAGCTTTTTCTCCGCTTCTTCCCCTGCGGCGATTTGCTTGGCGAGTTCCGTCTCTTCTTTTGCAGTAAGCAAATTGACCTTGCCAATTTCTTTGAGGTACATCTTGACGGAATCGTTGACTTTTACCTCTCCAGATTGGAGTTTGCTGAAATCATCGATGGATTCGACTTCGTCTTTCTCGTCACTTTCATCGCTGAGTTCTTCGTCGGCTTCCATCTCCTCATTTTGCTTTTCGAGATCGATTTCGCCAACATCGGCATCTTCAAGAGAGGTTTCTTCGTCATCACCGATGATTTTGATTCCGCTGCTTTGGAAAAAATCGATAAGTCCTTCGTAGTCATCCTCGCTTAGGTCATATTTGCTCGTGACGTCCATGATTTCGCCTTGATCGAGACTTCCTTTTTCTTTTCCTCGTTTGAGAAGATCTTTCTTTAATTCTTCGATGAGCTTTGCTTGCTCATCTTCTTCGTCATCCAAAATAATTTCGTCATCGAGCTCGGTCGTTTCTTCGATCTCTGCTGTTTTTTTGTTTTTCTTCGTTGCCATGATTGTTCTCCTTTTGTTTCCTTATATATTGATGCTTCCATTAATTAACTTCTTTTTTATCGAAATTCTTCATTTTCTCTTGGATGTACTTATTGATGAGGTCGATTTTTTCTTGATCATTACTCGCTTCGCGGTAATCCGTTTTTATTTTGTGCCTTTCCCTCAGCTTCATCCTTTCAGATTGAATCGTTTTAGAAATGCTTTCAAGGGTATTTCCTGCTAAAGGGGGATAAAGAGTTTCCGCAGCTACGCTCATTAAAGTGTCAATTAGCTCTTTTTTATTTGAGAACGCGCGTGATTCGATGAGACTGATAAGAGAAGAAACACTCATACTGTCTGGGTTTGATTCGATGACGACATTCGCAAGCTGATTGAGTACAGGATCGAAGAAATTATCGACATTCCTTTCGAAGAATGTCACTGCCTCTGCGTTATTGAGCATATAGTAGAGAAGTTCTTTTTCTGCATTGAACAAACGCTGATAGGAACGCCGGTTCAAGCGAAGAGCGCTAGGATCGTCCCTCACTTCTAGCTGGGCCAAATCCGCTTCGTCGATTTCCTCTTGCTTGTTTTTGGTAAAAAGACGCAATTGGCCTCGAATCGTTTCCGGCAAATACCCTGTTGCTTTTGATAATTTGTTAATGTAGTCCTCGCGATCGACTCCTACGTTTGTTGCAGATAAGAAAGGGAGGAAATGATTTAATGCCCTCCTTTTTTCTTCTTGCGTTGATAAGGAACGAACATGCAAATAATAGTTCAGTTGAAAATCAAAAGGATCGGCTAAAGAATTCATTGCTTTTTTGAGCGCTGATGCCCCTTCTTCTTGGTAAATATCATCCGGATCCCTTTGGTCTTCTGCGTTTAAAACAAGTCGGAATGACAATCCTGCTTTTTGAAGAGGGCCAATTGCTTTCATCATCCCAATTTGTCCAGGATCATCTCCATCTAGACACAAACGAATTTCAGCATTCAGCTTTCGTAAAAGCTCAATATGCTCTTTGGTGAGATTCGTACCCATAAGCGCGACGGCGCTTGCGATTCCTGCATTCCCTAAAGCAATGGTATCCATGAATCCCTCCAAAACATAAACATAACCATCGTGATGGGCGTTTATCTTCGCATTATGGTAGTTATAAAGAATTTGCCCTTTGTGGAAAATCTTTGTTTCAGGGCTATTCACGTACTTTGCGCTGTCTTCTTCTTTTAGACGACGGGCCGAAAAACCGACAACTTGGCCATATGGGTCACAAAGAGGAAATATAAGGCGCCCTGCGTTAGAATCACTTGTTCCTTGAGCTTTCGCCAAAGCGATGCCGATATCTTCGATTGATTTTAATGAGTGTCCTTTTGCTTGCAAATATTGGATGGTTTTCTTTCCATCTAACGGTGCATAGCCTAAACCATATTTTTCAATATCTTCTTGACTTATACCACGTTTTTTTAAGTAATCTCTCGCTATCTCCGCTTCAGCGGTTGAAAGAGAATATTGGTAATAGCTTTGTAAATCGTTTATGCATCGAAAAAGCGTTTCGATAGAAGGATCGATTTTCCTTATTGTGGTTCTTTTTGCGAGTCGAGGGTCATGAAAGCCAACCAAGTCAGCGAGTTTTCGCGCCGCCTCTTCGTATCCGATTTTCTCGTAGTGTTGAATAAAAGTGATCGCGTTTCCTCCCTCACCACAAGAAAAGCATTTGTAGATTTGCTTGTCTTTTGAGATGTACAGGGATGGATGCTTATCGTCATGAAAAGGGCAAAGAGCAACGTAACTCCGTCCTTTTTTTATGACGTGAATATAAGAGGAAATAACAGTGACTATATCACAAGATTTTAAGAGATTTTCAATCACGTCTTGCTCAATCATCTAGTTTTCCCTTCCTATTAATATATTACTACGTAATATAAAACAACTAATTAACAACCAAATAATAACTATATTAGAAGAAACACTTCACTTTAAAATAGTTCACGAGTTCGGTGATAGGCATACGGATTTGTTTCATAGAATCACGCTCTCGGATGGTGACGCTTTGATCGTTAGGCGTCTCAAAATCCACAGTGACGCAATATGGCGTCCCAATGGCATCTTGGCGACGATAACGTTTGCCTATAGAAGCAGTAACGTCGAAAGTGCAGGAGAAATACTTATTGAGAATTGAAAGAACTTCCATCCCTTTATCTTCTAGTTTCTTTGATAAAGGCAAAACCGCGATTTTATATGGCGCCAAAGCCGGAGCCAAGTGCATTACAATACGTGAATCCCCTCCTTCTAAGGTCTCTTCGTCGTAAGAATCAATCATAACCATAAGCATAAGGCGGTCTAAACCCATACTTGGCTCGATGACATAAGGGATATATCTCTCGTTCGTTTCAGGATCGAAATAGGTCAAATCTTGCTTGCTATAGTTTTGATGCCTCGTTAAATCGTAATCTGTTCTATCGGCAACCCCGAGGATTTCCCCCCATCCTAGACTCGGGAAGTCATATTCAACATCAGTAGTCGCTTTGGAATAGAAGGCAAGCTCCGCTGGTTCGTGGTCTCTAAAACGGAGGTTTTCCGCCTTCGGGCCTAGCGACTCAACGAACTTAAGGCAATAATCCTTCCAGTAACGGAACCACTCTAAGTCAGTTCCAGGCTTGCAGAAGAACTCCATCTCCATTTGCTCGAATTCTCTTGTCCTGAACGTAAAATTTCCAGGAGTAATCTCGTTTCTGAAGCTCTTTCCAGCGTTACAAATGCCAAAAGGAATCTTTTTTCTTGCGGCACGTTGGACATTTTTGAAATTCACGAAAACACCTTGCGCGGTCTCTGGGCGAAGGTACACGGTGCTGCTGCTATCCTCTGTGACGCCGATGTGCGTTTTGAACATCATATTGAATTTGCGAATCGGCGTAAAATCACTTTTTCCGCAAACTGGGCATTTGAGCGAATGGGTTTTCATAAACTCATCCATGTCTTCAAAAGTCATGCCGTCCACATCGACATCGGGATATTGATCATGAATCAAAGAATCGGCACGATGGCGGGCATGGCAAGCCTTACAGTCCACCATCGGATCGTTGAATGTCGAAACGTGTCCTGTAGCTTCCCATACTTTTGGATTCATGAGAATAGCGGCATCGATTCCAACGTTTGTCGGGCTTTCTTGAACAAATTTCTTCCACCACATGGCCTTGATGTTTTTCTTTAGCTCTGCTCCAAGAGGACCGTAGTCCCATGTGTTCGATAATCCACCATAGATTTCACTGCCAGGGAATACAAAGCCCGACGTGACAAGATGCGACGTAATTTTCTCAAATGCAAACTTATTAGCCATAATTAAACCAAAAAAAGAACCTTTCTGTTGGACGCTTGTATTTTAGGGTAAAGAAATAGGTCGTCAACCCATTATAAGTGAACTTTTACAAGGAAGCTATCAACGGTTTTAAACTTTTGATTCGAATGTCCAACGTTTGATCCAAATATAAGCACAAATCGTTGATAATAACTAAACATTCGCGGTCATCGAACTGAACCCTCGACAAGTCAGAAAGGCGACAGCGAAACGCATAACGTACAATTTCTAAATAACGGGTTCCTGGATGTTTTAAGCCACGATGGTTCTCTTCGTGGTTGCATACAAAGCCGCCGGCCTCATAGTTGATTCCATTGATTCCGCTTTTTCTTTGACAATACACGCATTCGTCCACGTTTAGGCCATAGCCTTCTAGTTCGATGAGCCGAGCAAAAAGAAGCAACGTTAAAGTAAGAACAGAAAAACCGCTCTCAAGTGCTTTAAAACCTTCGTCTAGCCATAAAAAAGCGTCCGGCGCATCTTCTTCCATGATAAGTTTCCCGGCGACTTCAGCAAGAAAAGACAAAGAGGCCATCGTTTTCAAGTCATCTTTGTATATTGGCGCCTTAAGTAATGAACCTTCTTTTAGATTCCAAGTATTGCCGCTTTTTTCAAGCACAAACGAAGAAAATCCGAGCAAAAGCAGCGAAGAAGCGTTTTTACTGGTTATTTTTTTGGCCCCTCTTGCTCGAAAAGAGAAGACCCCTTCCTTTCCAATCGCGGTAACAATGTAATCGTTATCTTTATAAGGGCTAAGACGAATTACATACCCAAACGCACGTTTAGTTTCTTTCATCGTCTTCGTCGCTATAGCCGAAACTGCGCAATTTATCTGGCTTATTTCTCCAATTCGGCTCATGGCGAACTTGAATAAGTAGTTCGACCCTTTTCTTCCACTCTTTTTGCAAGTTTCGTCTGGCCGTCATGGATATGCGCTTAATCATCTCTCCACCCTTGCCGATGACGATTGCGACCTGTCCTTCTTTTTCTACGTAAATCGTTGCGCGAATTTTCACAATATCCTTATTTTCTTTAAAAGAATCGATAGTTACTGCACTTTGATGGGGAACTTCATCTTTCAAAAAGTGGAGGATTTCGCATCGTATCATTTCTTTCGCTATAAACAAAGGATCTTTATCCGTATAAGTCCCCTCTTCGAAATAGGCTGGCCCTTCAGGGAGCGCTTCTTGGATGGCGTCACGCACTTCTTTGAGCCCGAAATTCGTGAGCGCGCTCATTTGCAAAATGGTCGCGTCTGGGTAAGAAGATACGTAATGTTTGAGTAACTTTTCCATAGCAGGAGCAATAGCAAGATCGATTTTATTAATGACGATGAACAAAGGGCAATTCAGTTTTAAGGAAGCAAGGATTTTGTCGTCTTTACTCGTGTCGAGATTCTCAGCGCTTACAATGAAAAGAGCCGCATCAGCACCGCTCAATGAACTGCGCGCCTCTTTATTCATAAATTTATCAAGCGATTCTTCGCTTTCAAAAATTCCTGGAGTATCTATGAATACTAGCTGCGCATCTTTGCTTTGAAAAACTGCATCGATATTGTCCCTGGTTGTCTGGGGTTTCGGTGACACAATCGAAACTCGCTTCGAAAGAAGCGCATTAACAAATGTGCTTTTTCCCACATTAGGCTGACCTAAAATCGCGATAAAACCGCTTTTCATAAATCTTCACTCGTAAAAGCGAAAGGCAAAAGTTCTTCCACGTTTGTTTCCTTGATAAGGCCATCAAGATTTCCTAAATAAATCGGGGCATCGCTAGGAAAGAGTTCACTGATAACTTGACGGCACGCCCCGCATGGTGAGCAAGGTCCATCCGTATCCCCGACAATCGCAAGTGCGGCGAAATCTTCGATGGTTTTCCCTTCCATCATCGCATGGTATATTGCATTTCTTTCTGCACACATGGATAAAGGATAACTGCTATTCTCCACGTTCGCACCGAGATAGATATCTCCTTCTTTCGTTAGAAGCGCCGCGCCAACGGCGAAATGGCTATAAGGACTATAGGACAATTCTCTTGCCTCAATCGCTTTTTGCATGAGTTCTTCTTTGGTCATTCTTCATCAACCCTTTCTAAAATTTTATCTTGAAGCGGGAACATGATTTCCTCGTCTTCTTTTTTCATGTGATCATAGCCAAGCAGGTGAAGCAAGCCATGCGTGAACAGAAAAGAAAGCTCACGCATATCGCTATTGCCGATTTCTTTGGCTTGGCGAAGCGCAACAGGAACGCAGATTAGAATTTCACCAAGCATTTTCAGAACACAAGGATCGTTAATTTGATCTTCGGGCTTTTTATCATCGTTAAAGGCAAAGGAAATGACATCCGTGGGCCTATCGACATGACGATAATCGCGATTGATTTGGTGAATTGTGTCTTCGTCAACAAGCGAAACGTCGACTTCGTAATTCTCTTTGATACCAAGAAGCGAAAAAGTCGTTTCCGCAATTTTCTTGTAGCGTGCTTCTAAAACGTTATATTTTTCTTCAAAAGGGTTATCAAATAATAGTTCCATCCCTAGAATTCTATCACATCTTCTTATTTTTAGCGAAATATGAGGGGCAATTTTCTCAATTGTCTAATAGATATTCTTGAAAATACCCCTTCGCTACTTCATATTCACGCCTGTCATTCAGGAAATCGATCCCTTTTTTGCTAAGGAGGAACACAGCAAGCAAAGAGAATAAATGGAATAAGTAAAAATTTAAAGTTATTTCTTTCTCTCCCAATAGAGATAAAAGATTGCTCGACAGTAGTCCAACCGTCAAGACGATTCGTCCGTATTCTATTTCAGAAGCCAAAGAAGATGAAAGCGTCCCGATTGTTTTTAACGATGAAGTTATTTCTTCTTTACTTTGCTTCTTACTTAAAGAATTTTCCAAATTTTCGAGTACGTTTTCCTTTCGCGAAACGCGGTTTTTTATCATCGCTCCAAACCCCAAATATCCCAGAATCATCAAAAAAACTGGCAATAGGAAAAATGGATTATTGATTGCTATCAAAATAGTAAAGGCAAGCGCGACACATCCTGCACAAATCGAGTCTGGAATGCCATTCAACGCATATCTTTTATAGATATGGTATTGCTTATAAAGCTGTATCATTTCTTTGCTGTCATCTCGATAAATTTTCCCAAGTGTCGTTTCGTCGAGTTCTCGATTGGTACGTAAAGTGATGATTCTATTTACAACAGAGAGTAGTCCAAAAATAACAAAAGAAAGAACCGGCAAGAGTATATTTCCTTCTTGATAGAAAAAGGCAAGCCCAGCAAGTAAAGAGCCTTCCGAAACTAGCGACAAAAGTGTCAATAAAGCCCTCTTGACCGGGTTGATGATTGCTTTCTTAGGGGGGTAAGCTATGGAAGAACCCTTTTCTAAGATTCCAAATACGCCCGTCCACATTCTTTCGAATTCAGCTTTCTTTTTCTTACATTTCCCAATTGCAGGGTCGTAATAATAGACAGCACCCTTTTTGATTTTTCTTACGTAAACCATATGGCCGTTTTTTCTATCGCCCAATGTCGCCAAGAATCCCTGTTTTTTGGAAAACGGGTAATTAATCTCCTTCTTCTCAGCTTCATAAAACGACAAGGCATGTCCATACCTTTTTGCACCTTCCTCCAAATCGCTTAGCGAATTTGGCGGATGTTTCTCGAGTTTTGCGTCTCGATACCGCATTTTCCCCGTTTCATTGACGAGGATCATCCGGAAGCACGCTAAGGCGCATGCGTCTTCCTTGATTTGATAAGTGAAATATCCCATCACTCATCTATAGACATTTTTTCCTCGTTTTACCAAAAATTCTTTTTAAAAATAAAAAAGCCTCCATTAGGAGGCGTTTCTTACCACTTTTTGCGGCGGGCCATTTCGCTCTTCATTTTGCGGCGAAGGCCTGTTTTCAAATAGAATTCGCGTTTGCGGCTTTCCATAAGGACTCCGCTTTTATTCACGCTGCGTTTGAAACGACGAAGCGCGTCATCAAGAGATTCGCCTTCACGAACTACTGTTTTGATTGCCATCAACTATCACCTCGTCTTTCTAACGAGTGCTATTGTAACCTTTTATCGATGGAAAACAAGAAATTTCCATAGTTTTAGGAGAAAAACAGCAATTAAAATGGAATTGCTATTTCAATATCTCTTTCCATTTTGAGAGTATCACGTCTTTGCTGAACCGTTTTGCCCCTTCGAATGCTTTTGCTTTCGCTTCAGCAAGTTTGCTTTCATCCGATAAAAATTCAATGATTTTGTCTGC
>DBJG01000066.1:17679-23377 GCA_002296455.1 Caryophanales bacterium UBA782
ATTGTCCAAGAATAGTTCGGCAATTGGGCCTTCCCATTTAGTGGTGATTAAAGGTCTTGAACAAGCGTTTGCCTCCCCTTTCACCAAATAATAGCCTTCGAATTTAGAAGTACACAAAACGAGATCTGCATTCAAATAATCCTCTTTTGTCGTTGCGTGCCCGACGATGATTTCAACTTCAGATAGATGGGCGTCAGTAACGAAGGCGCGCATCTCCTCCTCTAAATGCCCTTCTCCATACATTTTCATGCGAAAAGAAAAAGAACGATCGTGAAGGACTTTTGCAATCTTCAAAGCAAACAGAGGATCTTTTTGTTCCGAGAAACGACCGATAAAAACAATCGTCCCCTGGTGATAGCTCAAATCCAAAACGGGGTCGAGCTTGATTGGGTTATATACGAAAGTAGATTTACTTCTTAATGAACGCTTCCTTTCGCAAACCCTATCCATCGTTGAAGCGGTAAGGAAAATGAATTTTTCTGGTTTTCTGGATAAGAAAAAGCCTAAGCGATTCGCAAAAGAAAAGAATTCTTTTTCATTGAAATGGAAATGGAAGAACACATGGCCTTTTTTCGGTGCATTCAAATAGGAATCCAAAGCGCTTCCGATATAAATAGAATCCTCGTCCATGAGGGAAGCGATTCGTTTTCTAACACGGTTGCGATGAAAAGCAAAAGCATCAAGCGTGTCTTTGAATAAACCAAAAAGTCCCTTCCAATTCCTCTCTTTCACGTACTTTGCGCAATATTGATCAAAACGTCCAACGCGAGTAGGAACATTTAATTCGATGATTTTAATACGAGGGTCAAGCGTATAACTGATTTTTCCCTCGATTTTGCTTAAGACGATAAGATGAATATCGTAATATGGGCAAAGCATATTCATAAGCTCTATCGAAACGGTTTCCGTTCCACCAATGAGATTTAGGTTTTGCACACCCCAGAAGATTTTTTTCATCGTCCTATTTTAACGCAACTACAACGAGAAAAGAAAAGCGGGATTGCTATCCCGCGTTTTTTTGTTTCAACAAAGACTCGTAAACTTTTTTTAGTTCGTCTCCGACTGCACCTAAATTTCTTTCTTCCGCAACTTGATATCCTGCCTTCAAAATGGAAGGATCGTCTCCATTTTCTAAAATGTGACCAAGCTTTGAAATGAATTCTTCCGTCGTTTTGGCTTTATGACAGTTTATTCCGTCTTTAAGCCAAGGATCATAGACGCCGATATCACGGATAAGAAGCGGCGTTTCGCTTGCAAGAGCCTCCAAAGTCACGATTCCTTCCGTCTCTTCACGAGATGGGAAAAGCATGCAAGAGGCAAGTCGATAGGATGCTTTGATGAGATCCCCTTTGATATAACCAGGCATGATAACATTGCTTGGCTTATGCGAAAGAAGATGGTGAATGCGCGAGGATTGAAGAATCCAGTCCAAATGCCCAAACCATATGAATTTAATCGCTGGATAAGCGCGCGCAACTTCAAAGAAAGTATCAATTCCTTTTCTCATAAAAGGGAAGCCGACACCCATCACGAATTTTTCGCCTTTTGCAAGAGAAAAGAGTTTCCGAAATGATTCTTGTGCATCCAAATTACTTTGATATTCATTGGTATCGATTCCATTAGAAATCGCAATTACTTTCGTACCCAAGTGATAAGAATCAATACACTTTTTAGAATACTCGGTCGGAGTAATGATAAGGTCAGCCTCTCGATACATCTTGTCCAATTGATGGTCGAAAACCGGCTCAATGAGTTTCCAACAAGCGAAAGAATCGCGAAAATCCTCATGAGTGCTATGTCCGTGTACAATGACGGGAATGCCTTTTTTCTTGCAGCGCTTCAAAAGACGCTCGCTTTTCGCCCAAATTGTGTTGATATGAGCGATATCGAAAGAATCTTTCGGGTCGTAAGTGACGTTGATTCCCGCTGCTTTTAACGCAATGGTTTGATGGCGCTGCGCCCGGCCAATTCCGCTATTGCCGATTTTATCGTAGTCCTGAAAATAGAGAAGGACTTTCATTTTTATTTCTCTTCCATGATTTCGACGCTATGGCTACATCCGATGCGATTCGCGCCAGCTTTGATGAGATCAAGCATCTGTGATTTCGTATGAATCCCACCTGCTGCTTTCACGCCAACGTACGGTCCGACAGCATCGCGCATCAATTTTACGTCTTCGACTTTTGCTCCGCCTTTACCAAAACCAGTCGACGTCTTGACAAAATCAGCACCGCCTTTCGCGGCCGCTTCTGAACAAGCCACGATTTCTTCTGGTGTCAAATAGCAGTTTTCCAAAATGACTTTAAGCGTCTTGTTTCCAATTGCCTCTTTTACCATCTTTACTTCGTCTTCGATGAAGGCGTAATCGTGTTCTTTCGCCATGGAGACGTTTTGGACCATATCAATTTCGTCCGCTCCATCGGCCACGGCTTGCTTTGCCTCAAACGCGATTGATTGCGGGTTAGAAGCCCCGAGAGGAAAACCGACAACCGTGCAAACTTTTACATCAGTTCCATTCAAAAGCTTTTTCGCGACTTTCACATAGAAAGGATTGATGCAAACGCTCATAAAATCGTATTTCTTCGCTTCTTCGCAAAGTTTGACGATATCGGCGATGGACGCATATGCGTTTAAATTCGTGTGGTCAAAAAATTTATTGTAATTCATGTTTCTTCTCCTTCTTTTATTTTACACGATTGGGACGAAGGCGAGAATGAAAAAAACGAGCGAATGCTCGTTTTCCTTATTTGGTTGGCTCGCCCGCTTCTTTTTTGTGATGGACGATTTCTTTGCCTTTATAATAGCCGCATTCCGGGCAAACGGTGTGGCTATCGATAAGCGCGCCGCAATGGGAGCAAACTGTCTTTCCGGTGATTTCGAGTTTGAAATGCCCTCTGCGTAATCTTTTTCTTGTTTTCGATGTTCGTCTTTGTGGTACCGCCATGATAAATATCCTCTTTTCGGTGCTTGATTATATTCTCTTCTAAAAGAGAGTCAATAATTCGTTATACAATGTAATAACTTTTCAAACTTTCATTCGATTGTTATCGTGATGAATATGAATTATCGGATTTTAGTTTGCTTCGTTCTCTTTTTGATAAACAACGGTCGCAATCTTTCCGTGCATTGCTTCTACGTAAGGCACACGAACATGCAAATAGTTGCTCGTATGCCCCATGGAGACACCCTTTTTTGGATCGTCTTCCTCGAAAAGCACTTCCATCTTTTTCCCAAGGAAAGAAGATTCATATTCTTCTTGAAGCTTTTTAGCGATGGCTAATAGCTCATGGACGCGTCTCTCTTTAGTTTGAGGCTCGACTTGATCTGGCAACGTAGCGGCGAGTGTTCCGCTACGTGGGCTGAATGGGAAAACATGAATTTGACTGAATTTTGCCTTTTGAACAAAAGCAAGTGTTTCCTTCCACTCTTCTTCGCTTTCACCAGGGAAGCCTACAATCACATCCGTGGTTAGGGCAATATCGTGTCGCGCTTGTCGTAACATCGTAATTGTTTCTAAAAAAGCATTCACATCATACGGCCGATGCATTCTCGCTAAAACGCTAGAACTCCCGCTCTGGAGAGGAATGTGAACGTGATTAGCGATCGCGGGATACTGAATGAGCAAATCTTTGAATTTCGGCGTGATTTCAGCGCTTTCCAAGCTTCCTAAGCGAAGACGATACAAAGAAGGATTTGCCAAAAGAATGTCATTCACCAAATCGAACAAATCATAGGAGGAAGAAAAATCATTCCCATATTTCCCAATGTGAACACCCGTCAAAACGATCTCTTTATATCCTTGTTCAACGAGATTTTTCGTTTCCAAAAGAATGTTATTTTTGTCGCGGCTTCTGCTATTCCCACGCAAAATCGGGATAAGGCAGTATGAGCAAAAATTATCGCAGCCATCCTGGATTTTTAAATAAGCCCGCGCTTGATTTGTCAAAGCGATTTGTCCCATTTCTTCGAACTTTTCGTGGCGAACGTTTTTTTTCACGTCAATAACAGGCGGTGTTATTTTTTTCGCGATGATTTCCTTTAAGTATTCTACGATTTTGTTTCTTTCGCTCGTTCCTACAATGATATCAACACCCATGCTCGCGACTTCATGGGCGTGAATCTCGCTATAGCAGCCCATAACCACAAGAATCGCCTTGGGTGATAAACGTCTGAATTTGCGAATATGCTGGCGGCTTTTTTGGTCCGCGACATGCGTAACACCACATGTATTAATCACAATAACATCGGCATCGTTATAGGAAGAAGCCTCTTTAAAACCTGCTAAAAGGAACTGCTCCCGCAAAGCGTTGGTTTCATACCCATTTACCTTACAGCCCAACGAAAACAGGAAAAATTTCATCTTTTCTCCTCTTTCTTTCGGAAATCGGATACAAAACGCATAGAGATGAATCCGTTTTCGAATAAAGCATTGATTAAGCCGTTTTTGTCACTATAGAAATAAGCATCAGCGACGTTTTGGAGACGCTTTATCATGTGCGTTTTCACGGCTTTTTCGAGATATTTATCGAACAAAGCGAGTTTTGCGTCAAGACGCCCTTGGTCATTGATAAAATAAAGAGTGTCCGCATCATAATCGTAGAAAGCGCAAACCTTGCCTTCTTCTTTGACCTTCACAAGTTTTGTGAAATAAGAATCGTATATTTTGTTGCCATAATAATCGAAAGTGTCGATAAGCAAAGGCTCGTAAACCCTTAAAAGTTCTTTGTAGGGCTCTTTTGACAGTTTCATGAAATCATGACTGTAAATCCGATTGATGGACAAAGGGAAAGAAGGAATGAATATCTTTTCCTCTTCGTATGTGAAATAAGGAAGATCACTCATTCCCATGTCCATGAATTCCTTCAGTGATAAGGAATCATCAACGTTTTTCTTTTTGCTTTTCTCCGCATAGAGTTTTTCAATAATTTTCTTATTGAGCAAACCGCGAATAATGATGTTTGCTCTTGTAATATCAACAGGATCGCTTGCTTTTAAGAAACGCCCCATTGTTTCTAAGGAAGTCAAAATGACTCGATTAGAAAGGAAAAAGGCCATTTCATCGCTTTTAAAAAAGCGGTTTTGCGCTTGCTTCGAAGACAAAAAATCATAAAAGGAAATGCTCATAATTCGTCTCCATAAGCGCCAAGTAAAGAAGCGCAATAAATACTCGCGGTTTCCGCACGCAAAATGCGTTTTCCCAAGGATATCGCTTTAAAACCGTGATTTTGGGCAAGAATCACTTCTTTTTCGCTCCATCCGCCTTCTGGGCCAATGAGCACATAGACACGTTCTCCTTTTTGGAGCGAAGAAAGTTCTTTATATAGGGAGTTACTATTCATCGCTTCTCCTTCATAAGCGATGTATTTATGCTCCGCCTCCACCATAAGGGCGTCTATGAAAGAAGACACGCCATGAACAATTGGCGCAACGAGTCGTTTGCTTTGCTCGCTCGCACCGCGAGCAATCTTGAAAAAACGCTCATTTTTCTTTTGTTTGTCTTTGCCCTCACGGAGTAAAACAATCGTTCTTTCGCTTGAAAGCGGAAAAAATTCCTTCACGCCTAATTCCGTTCCTTTTTGCACAACCAAATCATCATGACCGCCTTTTAATAAGGCAAAACCAAGCAAAACGGAAAGAGATGTTTCACGGTTTTCTATGACGTCTTCAAGCGCGGTAACGCGAAAAGGATCGAGAGAAG
>DBJG01000027.1 GCA_002296455.1 Caryophanales bacterium UBA782
TGCGAAGAATTTCTATCTCATTGTTATGAGTGCGTTTTTGAAGTTCTACTAATTTCGGGTCTATTGCCATGCGTAAACTATACCACAAAATTTCTAGGCGCATATAAGCGCGCATGCATGCGCCGCTGCGATATGTGTTGATTTAAAGACGAAAGCAATCCAATCCAGCAGTCATTTTAAGTAAAAGCTTGTCAAAATCTATACTTTGCTCGTAAGAAGAAACATCTTCTTTTTTAATCCAAAAAACGGGTCCTTCGTTACTAGAAACGGCTTTGCCTTTAAATACGTTAGTCCTATATAAAACGCAAACGTGACGGACGGACTGATCGGGAAGATTCCATTCGTAAACGCCAACTTCTTGGAGTGAAGAAATCGATAAACCTGTTTCTTCTTTAATTTCGCGAATCGCAGATTCTTCAATTGATTCAGCATCCTCCACATGCCCGCCAGGAAAGTTGATACCGGGCCAATCGTGTTTCAGCCGATTTTCCACAAGAAAAGAACCATCGTCTCGATATACCATGGTCATCGTCGTTAAAATGATTTTTGAATTTCTGCTCATTCATAAATCATAAACGAAAATGAATGCATGTAGGACGATAAATTTCTAAAATGAAGGATATGAAAATCAAGCATACAAATGAAATTGCCTCAGTTCTTCGCCAAGTAGAAACAACAATGCAGCAAAACGAAAGCACCGCCGATACGTTTAATTCCTATTTGTCTCATAGAAGTCAGAGGATGTTCTCTTTCTCGTTAGACGCATATCGAAAAGGTGCAAAACCGATTGATGCATTTCTACTTTCATCGAAAAAATATTTAATGGATGAACATGGTTTTCATTTGAATGAAGAGGCAAAAAGAAATATTCAAGTTCTATCGCCAAAAGACTATATTGATGACCCGTATTACAAAACCATCAATTTTGAGAATTGTTTCTTAAACGAATGGGAATTAAAAAGGTCTTTTTATGCGCCATTTGAAGGATTCGTAAGAAATGAGATAATCGTAAAAGAAAAGGAGTTTTTCAGAGAAATCACTCCATTCGGTTTCTTTTTGGATAGATTTCCTTTTTTAGAAATCACCCAAAATGAAAGGACTTGGATGAGTGTCACTCCCCATGAGATTGCTACCATGAAAGAGCCGCTTTCACATGCAAACGGCAGAGTTCTCACCTTTGGACTTGGTATGGGATATTACGCTTTCATGGCGTCGATAAAAGAAACTGTTAGCAATGTTACAATCGTAGAAAACGATAAAAACGCAATTTCTTTATTTAATAATTTCATTCTTCCTCAATTCCCCTTCAAATCAAAGATTAGTATCATTGAGAATGACGCTTTCCGTTTTGCCGAAGAGATAAAAGATGGTGACTTTGATCACACTTTTATTGACATATGGCATTTCCCCATCGATGGCTTATTTTCCTATTTGAAATTCGCCCCCATCTTCTCTACTTTTCACCGAACGGAAACTTTTTATTGGATTGAAAAAAGCATTCTCGTTTTGCTAAGAAGAGCCATCGTTATCTTGCTAAACGAAGAGTTCAATGGTTCTACCGGTGAGGATTACCTCTATGCCGAAAATGAGACCGATGAACTCATTAATTCGCTACATCGAGTTCTAAAAGACTATTCAGTCAATACATCAGATGATTTACTTCGTTTGCTAAGTGAAGATAGTTTAAAGAGAATTGCTAGAGAAGGTCTTATCCAATAACGCCTTCTTTTCCTTTTTTGCCTTTTCGGCCTCTTTCAAAGAGGAATAATACTCAACGTGCAAGTTGAGATCGTGTTTACGAAGGATGGTCTCGATTTTCACATAACGGTTTGTTTCATCCACGCAATTAGCCCAGTCGCGAATTTCTTCTAAAGTAACTAGACCATCATGCCAATTATCGAGCTCCCCTTTTTGCGCTCCTTCGATTAACAGGTTCAAAAGTGGAGCAAAATCGAGACTTTGAAGACCGGGGACGGCATCGCCATTCACAAAATCTTCAAAAAGCATCTCTCGTAGCACAATCTCCTTAAAGTAGGAGAAAAGAGAATCACTAGAAGAGGAAACCCAGACGCTCTCCGTTCCTTCCTCTTTTCCAAAAGGAGCTGGCACGTGGTGTGAAATAAACAGATAAGAATCCTTTTTAGTATGTTCTAACACGGATGCCGGATTCATCAAGGAGCGAATAGCCAACCAGTCTTTTTTCATATAATGTTCTCCAAAATTAACTCTTATTTTTTATCATGACGTAGCCATCTTCTTCCACGATGCCAAGCCTTTGATTCACATTCGCTTTCAAGGATGTTTCCAAATGTTTTCTAGCTTTTTCCTTAAGCGTCGTAAAGCCAAATAAGAAATTGACTTGTTTGAAAAGGTCAACAGCCGTCATTTTCCCTTGATCAATAAGAATGTCTGCGATGGCATTACCGAGTTCAATGAAAGAAATATCAGAGATATCGCGTTTGGTGTTTTCATCATTTAAGCGGTAATAGCGGAATTCTTCTTTTTTCTTGTCTTTATCCCAATAGAAAACCGCACCGCCCTTCATTTCTTTATCTGGTGCAAGAAGCACCAAAGCCATGTTAATGACATCACGAATATTGGAACCGATGCGCGTTAATCCATACGCTTGTCGAATACGCTCATTGAGAAGCTTTTCAGAAATTGGTGATTCATTATGCAAAACGTCGGCGATGTAATTGGAAACCAATCGACTTGCGGTTGCTTTATTCGAAAAGTCGTCTGGAATTTGAGGAGTATATTCTCCTTTTAAATAGGGTATGGCATAAGGATGGGGCGTGACTTCTTTCTTTTTGAAAAGTAACGGTTCATCAAAAGGCGAATTCTGTTTCTCTTTTCCGTCGGAAACATTACTCGAGGAATTAATCGCGCTCACAATCCCTTTGACGACCTCACTTGGATGATCAAGATATTCAACGCTCCAAACACGATAAAGGTTCCAACCCAAAGTTTTTAAAATGCCTGGTTCCACGACATTTCGGTCGCGGCAGGTCGGAGAATGGCAATAAGAATCGCCGTCAACCAAGATGCCCAATAAAAAATGATTCTTATCTTTTGGGTCAACAATCGCAAGATCCACTTTGAAGGAAGAAGATCCCACGTTGATTTTCGTCTCATAGCCTAACCGCTTTAAATCTTTTGCCAAGAAATCAGCAATGCTTATCGAGGAAGCTGAAACATGACTTGCGATGTTATTGGGCAATACGGAAACACCCATTTCAGCGAAAAGAAGAAAACTACGAAGATAGGAAGCACCTGCATTTTTAGCCTTCTCAGCCTCGATGTCGATGGGTTTCATGGAAGTGAATACAATCATTTCTTCTCGAGCACGGGTAATCGCGACATTCAATCTGCGTTCCCCTTTCTCACGGCTAAGAGGACCGAAATTGAGGGAAAGCTTGCCATTTTCTTTCGGAGCATAAGTCGTGGAGAACAGAATAACGTCTCTTTCATCCCCTTGAACGTTTTCGAGATTCTTGACAAAAATGTCTTCGCCACCAGGTTTACGTTCTTCATGGAGAGAAAGCTTCCTTTCAAGCAAATCCTCAATAAGATTTTGCTGTGCTTCGTTGAAAGTCACAACGCCAAGCGAAAGCCGAGAGAGAGTAGGGTCTTTTAAGCGGCGTAATATCTCATCAACAACTGCTTCTGCTTCTTTACGATTGACCCCTCTTTTGATTTCGTATTTTCCACCAACGAAGACGCTACTAACAGAAGATTTTTCGTCAATTGGCGATGGGAATGTAAGAAGATTATTATCGTAGAATTTGTGGTTTGAGAAAGCAATTAAAGCCTCGTGTCTACTTCGATAGTGCCAAGTCAAACGTTTTCGTGGAAGACCCAAGGCAATGGAATCATCAAGCAAACTTTCCAAGTCTTCGGTAACGCTCGATTGAATCGTGCCATCATAAGAATGACCACCGTTCGCCATAAAGAAATTCGTTGGTGGCATCTGTTCTTGGTCACCAGCGATGATAACTGTTTTTGCACGAGCAATCGCGCCAATTGCCTCACTTGTTGGAATTTGGCTGGCTTCATCGAAGATAACGAGGTCGAAAGAATAAGAATTGATATCTAAATATTGAGCAACGGATGCTGGAGACATCAAAAAGCAAGGACAAAGGGTACGAATTAGGGTTCCGTAATGATCAAAAATTTGTCTTAACGATACCCCTCTGCCACCATTTTTCACAAGTTTTCGAAGCTGATATGTTTCCGTTGAAGGCGCGGTATTCTGAGTCGATGGGTATAAACTCGTGATACGAGAGACCGTCTCAATTACGCTTGTCTTACAAAAATCATCAATAGCATTTTTATATCGAGCAATTTGTTCTTCTGTGTCCTTCGCATTCAATGTAGTCAAATCGTTCTCACTAAGACTATCCGAAAAGATACGATAAGAGAGCGAACAGATATAGGATGGGAATAAGCCTTCTTCTCTGATTTCTCCACGCTTAAACCGCAAAATTAGATCCTCCGGCACAAGCTCAGAAACACGGTCTAAAGTACGCAAGAAATTCGTCCACTCCGATAATTTTCCTTTGCTTGAATAAGCATCTGTAAGTGAAGAAGCGGCATGAAGATAAAAATCAACAGAATCTTGATATTGGCATAAATCAAATTGGAATTCTTTTTTAAGCTGCCCCAGTTTGTTCTCGAGAGCCTCGTATTGTGCTAAAAAGGACATTCTAGATTTCGCGAACAAGTAAGTACTGTCCGTGGCAAGATGACGGATTGCATTATCAATGTTTTCGCTTGAGAACTGCTTCGCTGGCTGCATTCCTCTTTTGACATCTATAATACTTAGAGTTCTTTCATATGTGTCAATGGCAGCCTCGACATCTTTGCTCGAACTCAAAGTAAATTTAGAGAAAACGTATTTTGCAAAGGAATCGCAGCGGGTAATGTCTTCTTCTAAATGATGGTAATCAATTAGTAAAGATAACGAATCTTCTAAGCAACGTTTTTTTAAAGACGCTTTCTCTTTGGCAAATGGTTTTAAAGTCTTTCGTAAAGAGGCGAAAAGTCTTCTCCTTTCAAAAAAACCAGCGCGTTTCAAAGCGCGTTGCTTAGCAAGCAAAGCATCGCCATTTTGACTTAAGAAGCCCTCTTCCCAGGATTCTAGAAGTTGTTCTTTAATTTTGTTTTTGCGGCCAACAAGAAGAAGATATTCTTGCAAATCCTCTTTCTTTTCGACGAAAGAATCATCACCTAAAAAGTCTTGGAAGAGAGAAGAATTGTTCTGAAGAATCTTTAATATCTTTGCATAGCGTTCGACATTCGCTCTCGTTTCCATAAGACCTTCGTCTTTAAAGAAGCAATTGTAGATGGTAAGATGGAATTCTTTTAAATCGCTAATCAAACTTGGGATCTTTTCAAAAAATTTATCTCTTGTTTCGATAGAGTATTCACGACCAGTGAACGGAAGGAAAGGATTTCCGAAATATCCACCAACAGAAGCGCCTTGAATGCTCAGATTCGTGAGTTCCTTTTGAGCAAGTTCGAAATTTTGAGTAGAAAGTGAAGCGGCATATTTGTGACTTGTGGGGTAGAGACTTTGGAAAGAAGAAAGTCGCAAATAATGAATGATGGCATCATATGGAGAAAAAACATAGTTCCCTTTCTTATGAAGAACATAGAGATCCCGATTTAGATGGTCTCTTGTTTCATCTAACAAAGAGGATTCTTTTTCAAAATCGTCCGGTTTAGCAACGGGGCCAAGGTCAAGCATCTTCCCCAAAGAAGAAAGAACGTCCCCTTTCGCTGTGTTAATCGAAGGTATAGATAAACAAAATTGACCGATGCCTAATGTATCTAATCGTTTTTTTACGACTTCAAGTGCAACACCTTTTTCCGCAACAAAAAGAACGGTTTTGCCATGATAAAGAGCATTGGTAATCATGTTTGCGATGGTTTGGCTTTTCCCCGTTCCAGGAGGGCCATCCAAAACAAAAGATTGACCCTTCGTGCTTGCGTTAATCGCCTCAATTTGGCTAGAATCAGCAGGAAGAGGTATCGCCAATGAGGAGGAAGAGATTTCTTCATCAAGTGTTTCTTTTTTCGGGGATTCGACGGGCTTGTTACTACTACAACCATTGACGAATGAAGAAATCAATTCGTTTTGCATCATCTGCGAGCGGTGCGTCTTAATATCGTTCCACATGACAAAACGAGCAAACGAAAAAAGAGAAATCGCGCATGGTTCTTCCATAAGTGCCCACCCTTTGAATGGAGCAATTTTTTCGCGTATGTAATTGAAGACAAGTCTTACGTCGACTTCCCCGTTCGCTTGTTTATTCAATTCGCCAAAAATAGGGGCGAAATCTAAGTCAAAGTTCTCCCGAAAATACTCGAAAATCGTTGTATTTAATCCAAGATCATCAAAATTGTATTCAAGCGAATAGAAGGAACCAATTCGTCGGCGAGGCATCTTAACGGGCAATAGGAACAAAGGAGAATACAAAGCGCCTTTTCCAACTAGAGCAGCCTTTTCATTATCAAACCATTTAATCAACCCCACCGTCAAAAAGAGAGGGTTGCATCCGCTTTCTTCGATTGCTGTATTGGCTTTTCGAGCCAAATTTTTCAAATAGTCATCAGTGTTGCCCTCTTTCGCGGACAAATAGAGCACTTTCTTACTAAGGAAATCCTTAAAACGATTCTTTTCTAAGGACGGGAATAACGAGGGAGCGTTTCGCTCTTCGCTTGAAGTGGAAATGTCATCACCAAAGGCAAGGGAAATTTTATTCGTTTTGCCAAGCATCGAAAAAAGAGATTCGCTATTAAGGTTCAAAACTTGTGGAAAACTATTCGGGAATCGCATATTGATGAGTCGATTATTCATCGACAAATCCAGCAATTTTTCTTCCCAATAATCAAATTTGTTCTTTTTCGAAGGAGCGTCACTATCAAGATATCGCCTAGCGTTCACATCAATCGTCGGGGTTGAATATTCGCTTTGAGCAGTGAAATCTGGAAAAATAATTTGAGTCCCGTCTTTCGTTTTTTTTGAAGTCGGAACGGGGAATATGTGATCTTTTCTACTTGCAAAAATATCAATCGCATACAAAAAGGAATGATTCATCAGGAGCGCGTTGTAGCCTTCATCAAGTGCGTTGGAGAAATTCGCGCTTTTTTCTTTCGAGCAGTTAGTTGGATCAAGCAAAATCAAGCGATCAAAACCTTTGCTTGCAAGTTTCAAAAGCTCAGTATCATTATCAAGAAATGGAGAGCCGATAATGGATTCGTCAAGATAGACACCGACAAGTACGCTATCGCTTGTAAAAAGAACAATTGGACGTAAGGAAATCGCTTCAATCGCTGTAGCAAACAATATTGCAAAATCGACGCAATTCCCCTCTTTTTTCGTTAACGTTTGAGCCGATAAGCGAACGTTTTGCAAGCAAGAAACGGGAGATGCGTCGCTCATTATCAAAGCGAGCTTTTTATTTAGAATCGACAAATAAATAGAATCAATTTCTTCTACAACCTTATTTGGATCGCGATAGGAATAACCACCAAACGTGGAATCGTATTTTTCTTTTAGTATTGTTTTGGCCTCATTCACCAAGGAAGCAATTTGTTCATCGTCTGGTGTGATGTAAGAAGCGATGAGTTCCTTTACATTGCTCGCATATAAAGAGTGAGAAATCGAATCGAAAGAAAACGATGCTTTCTTCGTTTCAATAATCTCTCCACCATCGTCGACAAGATCGACAACTAGCTCTCCCGGAACGGAAGTGCTCAACGCATATAAAGAGGCGTAATCCGTCACACTGGAAAAATGATCAACTTCCGTGTTTTTGCCCGCTTCTAAGAAATCGATCTTGATGGGATCAATCGAACAATAAGATGGAGAAACAGAAAAACGGATAGCACAGTTTTTTAACGAGATGGCAGTTCTATTTGCTACGGTGATCCTTTTAATAAATGAAAACGAGGTACTTCTTGTATTCCCGTTTTCTTTTTTTGAAAAATAATCGGCTTGATAAGAAGGGTAATTCCATGTCGAGGAAATCTGGATGTTTATTTCACATTTTGATGAAGAAGTTTCTTTTCCCATAAGTTTACTCATTATATGAAAAACATAGTTTTTTGACTAAGAGAAATTCTACTTTTTTGTCGCTGTATAAGATTTCGTTTCTGGCCCTTGAATGTATTTATATATTTTCTTCTCCAATGTACAATAACTGGGGATATTAATATGCTTCATTACGAATTAACTAAATCATATATAGATTTTGTTTCCTCTCTCCCATTAAAAGAAAGAGGGCTTGTTCTTTGGAACTCTCAATCGATTTTATCGACTGCAAGTGGCTATCTAAAGATGAAAATTGCAGATGTAGACGAAGAGCGTTCCATCTTTCGTGTTGCCGAAAGCACATATTTATTCGTTCAATTAAATTATTCCTTTGTTCGCCTTCTAAATGGTATGCAAAGCAATGCCAACCCTTCTTTTGTTGAAACGAATGACGATGTAATCGTAAGTCAAACCATTAAGGACCTCGTTTCTAAGGGCGACACCATTCTTCCAAAGGACGAACTTGAAGCTTTCCTTGAAAAAAATTATTTCACTTCATGGTTTATCAAATTATTCACTTTTTTGCCGAACGAATATCGAAAAGCGCTGAGTGATAAGCCCGATACACATCTGGAACCCCCCACTTCAAAACCGGAAGTAGCAAACCCAGCCCCCGAAATTACAGACGCATCGATTAAGCAAAACAAAGAAAATTCAAATTTTGTTGTTAGGAAGCCTGTGGTCAAGCAAGCTAGTCTCCCCTTGCCTTCTTTTGAAAATGATGACGCTCCAAAGAAAAAGAGATATTTTCATCATGAAGTTGATGGAGCCGAATACGAAAAGGCGATTTTATTGGAATTACAAAATGCCTACGAGAAACGAATCTCAAGAAAAACGGCCTCTAATAAATCCGTCGAACCGCAGACGTTGCATCACGTTCGTTTTGCTCCTAAAGAAATCGTCATCGCTTATGATGATGAAGGCACTTGCCTTGATTTGCTCCTCCGTAAAACAACGCAGAATGGTTGCCGCTTGTCTTCCGATGATTGGCTTATTCTTCTAGCGAATACCGTTGATAATTCTTTTGCTCAAGAAATTGAAGATCGCTATCCCGAACATGTCATGTATACGGATAACCCTAACAAAGGAAAACTTCGCTTCGCCATAATTGTAAAAAAGAAGCAAAAAATAGAAGAAGAGGATTCACACGCGATTAAAAAAGTAAAGTCCAAAGTTGCTTCTTTTGAATCTTCAATCCCTTCTGGAGCTTACGAGAACGTAGATGAAGAAGTGGACAATGATTGGAAAACAAAACCACATTCTTCAGCCATTCGCCTCGTCAAATCAAAAGTTGCAAATTTCTCTCCTTCCTTGCCAGTCCAAAATAGCTGTCAGCAAGAGGAACTCGATTTCGACATTGACGAAGAGGGTTTTTGGATTGACGAAAATGATTTTTCCGACTTAGAAGAAGAACAAGACCGTGAACAAATTGACAGTGAAAATCGACCCTATCCAGAACATTGGCACTGCTATTTATGCGGAAAAAAG
This sequence comes from Caryophanales bacterium UBA782, assembly GCA_002296455.1. Classification (GTDB taxonomy): domain Bacteria; phylum Bacillota_I; class Bacilli_A; order RFN20; family CAG-826; genus UBA4951. The sequence goes on from DBJG01000027.1 coordinate 9,587, forward strand.
AAACTATACTCAGGAGATCCCGCCCAAACAATCAGGCTGAAGAATGGTAACACGGCGTACCTTTGCAAAAAACATCGTGGAAAATTGTAGTTTTTATTAAATAAAGAGTTTTAGTTTTTTAAATATTAAGCCTTGTTGTATTCGGTCAAGAAGCAAAACATCCAATAAAACGGCGTTTATATAAGCGCCTTTTTATTTGTCCTAGTTCCATCCCTGTTTCGTTTTCATCAACACA
>DBJG01000037.1:0-7103 GCA_002296455.1 Caryophanales bacterium UBA782
CCAGCGCCAGGATAAGAATGAGCGCTTAGATAAGAAGCGTCTTTTCGTAAATCAACGTTCACGCGGATATCGGGGTTATGGACATCAACGGAAAAATCCGTGTTATCCAAAATATAACCGCCCACTTCTCTAGCGATGCCGTAGCTATCCAAAGGGTACATTTTATCCGCGCGTTTTACTTCGACTTTAAACGTTTTGCCGCTTTCTTTTTGAATCAAAGAAAGAGAGGTTTCGCAAATGTCTTTCATATCTTTGCTTGCTTTATAGACAAGTGAAAGGCGTTGAATGCCACTGATATCTTCCAAACGATGAAGAACCGCGTTTTCGTTATCGCAAGAAAGAGAAATATAAGTGTGGTCATGATCACTAGAAATAGATACCCCTTCGAAGGATTTTAGGGCATCACGGATATTGCGATTCAATTGATTGATAAATAATTTTCGATTCTCGCCTTTGGTTCCGAGTTCGCCATAATGAACCATAATCATGTCACATTTCATCGGTCAATGACCTCCTTCATTACTTCATCGAGAACAGATGTAAAAGTATGAGCCTCTTCAAGCGTATTTTCCGCGCCAAAGGAGATGCGAATGCTGTTGCTTGCCTCTTCTAGCGAATACCCGCAGGCGAGTAATGTAGGCGAGGCGTGTATTTCTTTTGTGGAGCATGCAGAGACGCTAGAGACATAAACATCATGATTAGACAAAGCCTCTACAATTACGGACGCTTTCTTTTTCTTGAATCCAACATTCAAAACGAATGGGGTTTGAAATAGCCCAATTTTATCGCTATGAACAGCGTATTGTGTTGGGCCTGAAGAAAAATAATCATATAGATAATCATATATCGCTAAAGCATTGTCATAATTCTTTTTTAGATTCATCGTCGCGATTTCAAACGCTTTTACCATGGCAATGTTTCCTGCGACATTGACCGTCCCAGCGCGGATTCCGTTTTCTTGCTCTCCCCCCGCTACAAGCGGCAAAAAAGACATCGTTTTTTTGTAAATAAGTCCCCCGTTCCCCTTTAAACCACCGAATTTGTGAGCGGAAAAAGAAAGGAGGTCAACTTCTTCATAGGGCAGTTTAACTTTCCCCATCGCTTGGGTCGCATCAACGTGAAAAAAACACTTCGGAAACTGATGCACGAATTTCGCAATCGAAGCAATATCGTTCATAGACCCAAGTTCATTGTTCACAGCCATCACGCTCACAAGAATTGTTTCCTTGTCCATAAGAGAAGCGAGAGCGTCCGTGCGTACACGCCCATACGAATCAATTGGTAGTTTCTCAATTCGGAAGCCGAAATAATCCGCTAATTCTTTTAATGGCTGATTAACGCTCGGATGCTCCACGGGTGAAACAAGAATTCTTTTTCCGCGATTTTGATAACGAATTGCAGTTCCTTTTAAGGCAAGGTTATTGGCTTCGCTAGCGCCACTTGTGAAAACAAGGTTGTGGCTTTTTTCAACACCGAGCAAATGTAAAAAAGAAAATCTCGCTTCTTCTAGAGCGCGAGAAGACTTCAAGCCGACCGCATGATTGGATTCACTATTTGCGAAATAATCCCTATTCGCTTTCACAAATGAAGAAACGACTTCTGGTAAAGACGGCGTCGTTGCCGCGTTATCGAAATAAATCATTAGTCCACGTCCTTAAAATAACGCTCCGCTCGCAAAGCGGTCTCGTAGGATTGTTTGAAATCACCATTGAGGAACAAACCTTCCGCTTGGGTGAGAATGGAATTAATCTCCCCGTTCGCGTTTCTTCTACGATTCATTTTTACGATTTCTTCTTCCGCCAAAGCAAGATTTTTTTCGGCTTGTTCGACGGCAACGAACGTCTCGTCACCAAGGCTTTTGATGGAAGCATGTACTTCTTTTACCTTGCTGACATCCATTGGCTGGGAGTAAAGCAAGCCATAAAGCTCATCGATTTTTTCATGAAGCGTTGCAAAGTCAGGCTCAAAGCGAGCACTTACTGTATTGATGTGAATCTTGCGGACGGCGATTTCTGCTTTTCTTAATTCGGCATGGTAGCTAGAGAGATCACGGCTTGCATCTTGGCTATCGTTTTTTAAAGAAGAAATGTAATCCGATAAAGAGCGAATGGCATTAGAAGCTTCTTGGTTACGACTTTTTAGGCTATCCATTTTTTCGACTAAGATGGTATAAGGCTGATGAATCGCACTATTCGCGTAGGTATCCAAAGAACGTTTACTCGCCCCCGCTTTATTGATTGCATCTTGGATTGCGTCAACTTGGGTTTGTTCCTCACTATCGAAAAGATAATACTTTTTAAGCGTTGGGAGAGAATGGCAAAGATTGATGAATGTCGATTCGAGCATTGTCTCTTCTTTTGTTACGTTTTGGCATTCTTCTTCAAATCTCTTTCTCGCAGCGACTTCCTTATCGAAAGCGTCCGTATAGGCATCAATTTGATGAGAAATTTCATCAAGAGAATCATTCACCCCTTTGAGGCTAAGCCCCTGAATCTTCACGGCCAGTTTAGAGAGACGGTCATCGATAGTGGCGAGGTCTCCTTTCACTAAAATATGATGAAGGGGGTATTTTTCTCGAATCAAATCGTCATATCGGTGGGAAAGACGAGACAATTTTTCTGGAAGTATGGTCGTAACGCTAAGACACATACTTGGAAGATTTTTAAGAACATGCCCCAAAGAATCCGTCACTGGTGCAATATCGTTTGTGAGAACGGTTTTCGCATCGATATACTGGGCGTTTTCGATATTGGATTCCACGCTATCGAAAAGGGACTCAATTTTATGAAACATCGCGCTAAAAGAAGTGCTGACCAAAGTGAGATCGCCTTGTTTTGAGAAATAGTCTTGTTTGACTCTTCGGAAACGCTCACGTTGTTCGCAGGCAAGTTGGCGGCATGTTTCCTCTTCCTGAAATTTGTGTTTCAAAGAATTATCCAAGCTATTTACCGCACGTTCGTATTCGTCGATATTTTTTTTGAAATCAGAAAGCGCTGCTTTGAGGTCTGAATATCTTCTTTCCCCCATAAGATCTTGCATCGAATTGATGCTTGCTTGAGCATTCGCGTCCAAAACGTCCCGTATATCTTTAAATTTACGATTCCATTCCACATAATCTTCGACGAAAGTCAAATTCATCGAAGAAATTGTCTCTAGACGTTTTATATATTGGGAGTCCTGTCCAAATAACATCGCGTGGCTCTTTTCAAAACGAGTTTGCATCGCTTTCACGGTTTTCTTAAGCTTCAAGTATTGGAAAAGCGTAAAATAAAGAATGACCAAAGTAGCGATAAACACCACCGCCCCAACAATTACAATCGCAATAATTCCGCCCGTTCCAATAAAAACTTTCATAAGAAAATGTCCCTTAAGAATCATATCACAGAAACGATAAGAAATAAGAAGATTGTCTAAGGAAAACAAAAATTCAACCCGCAGAGGAGCGGCTTTTCGAAATCGAGGCGAAATTTCTTGACAGGAAAGTAACTAATACATAAAGTATTAACCGCGTAAATAGAGCAGCAGGTAATTATCCTTCCGTCTGACGTCGCTCAAGTCGAATCAAAGTAAGCCTATGCTACAAGGCCGAAATTAGAGAACGACACCCGGGAAGAAGAAATCACCCCAGTCTTTGTTTAAGCAAAGAAAGGAATATTGATATATGTCAAAGTACACAGGAAGCAAGTGGAAATTATCCCGTCGCCTTGGTTTTAGCACGCTTGAAAGCGGCGATGAACTCAAGAAACGCGCTTATGGACCTGGTCAACACGGCCAAGACCGCAAAAGAAAGCCATCTGAATATGGCAAACAGTTAGTCGAGAAACAGAAGCTCCGTCACATGTATGGCGTCAGCGAACGTCAATTCCGCCGTTTGTTCTTGCTCGCAAAAGCCGAGAAAGACACCGTCACCGGTTTGGCTTTCTTCCGTATTCTCGAGAGCAGACTCGATAACCTCGTTTACCGTATTGGCTTTGCCCGCACCCGCGCTGGTGCTCGCCAACTCGTGAACCATGGTCACATCTTGGTCAACGGAAAAAAGGTGGATATCCCAAGTTATCTTTGCAAAGTCGGCGACGTGATTACTCTCAAAGAGGAATCCCCGCTTAAGGTTGTCAAGGAATCCATCGACGGCAAACCAAACATCCCTGGCTATGTCTCTCTTGATTCTGAGAAATTCTCTGGCAAATTCGAAAGACTTCCAGAAAGAAACGAACTCCCAGCCGACATCATGGAAGCTCAAATCATCGAATACTACAACCGTCTCCTATAATCTTCGAAATAAACCATGTAGCAAAAAACGTCAGATTCGTCTGGCGTTTTTGTTATTTATATATTAGTAAGGATAAGCGCCCCCTACTATGTAACTATAGAAATCGCTAATCGAGATAAATGGTTTTCACTTCCGAAAACAGCGAAAGTACTTCAGGAGTGGGATCTTCATAAGATTTTATGAAATTCATGATGACCTCTTCAGGCACCCACTTTTCTTTTCTTCGACGACGATTTCGCTTAAAGCAAATCGAATAGTCGTGCATTCGAAATAAAATAAGAATGGATTTATCAAAACCTTTCAGGTGCTCCATATAATATTTTCTGCGGTAATTATCCGTAAATGTGCTGTCTTCAATCACTGTGCAATCTTCTTCTTTTGTCGAAAGGAGCCGATTCCCGATTTCAATCATTTTGTCATAAAGAATATGCCGGTCTTTGGGGAAAGTCTGATAATCCCCCATCACCGAAAAGCGAACTTCGTCCGTGTCCACGATGTAAGTATGAGGATGAGACGAAGCATATCTCCTGTTCCAGCTTGATTTTCCGCTTCCTGGAACACCACATGTCATAATGAGCGTTTTCATTGATTAGATAAGCTTCTTTCTCAAATAACTCGATAAGGCGTCAACCGCGACAACGAGAATCACGATGCCAAGTACGCAAGAGCCAAGGCGAGACCACTGGCTTTCGTTTGCTAGATATGACAAAGAGAAACCGATTCCACATTTGTCACCGACAACAACACCAAGAATCGTCGCAGTTCTTAAATTGATGTCCAATCGATAGATAGCAACGCTTAAGAAATTCGGTCTCACTTGAGGAAGAACCGCTAGTTTCGTGCGTTGGATTGCATTCGCTCCAGAGGCATTCATCGCTTCTAATGGTTCCATGGAAATCTCATCTACTTGTTCACTATATAGTTTGCCAATCATCCCAATGGAGTGAATCCCTAAAACCAAGATTCCCGTAAATGAATTAATGCCCGTAAGAGAAACGAGAATAATTCCGAAAAGAAGCTCTGGAAAGGTGCGAATGCAGATGAGCAAAATCTCGGCAGGCCATGCCCATTTTCCGAACAATTTGTGCGAAGAGAACAAGCCAAATGGCAGCGCAAGTATCGCAGCGACAAAAGTTCCTAAGAAAGCGATACCGAACGTTTGAAGAAGCTGATAAATGACGCCTTGCTGGAATGTGTATTGCTGAGCGCCGATTAAATACGCCCAATCGATATTGAATAAGTTTCCAAGCATGAAACCAATGGATTCCCAACGTGGAACGTTGTTCGTCAATTGATCGTTGACATCCAAATCCAGGTGCATGTAAGCCATCGTTAAAACAAGAGCGATTACCATGAAAACGTTACTAATCCATCCATATGGACGTTTTTTGTAAGCTTCGTCGGCAGAAGAATAAGAACGCACTTTTTTCAAGGCAAAATGCTCCATGAGCATCACGGAGAAGGCAGCAGCTAAGAATAGGCATGCTCCGATAATCGAAGTAATCTTTAGGCCATTCATTTTAGTTTCCTCGAGACTAGATTAGTCGTAATCTGCAAAATAATAACGACAACAAATAGAGGCACTAAAAGCGCGCCGACTTTGTCATAACTTTCATTACCAGTGAGCATATCAAGCTGAAGCCCGTATCCACCGGCGCCAACATAGCCCAAAATGACCGAGGCGCGGATATTAATTTCGAACGTATACAAAAGATTGGCAAAGAACATTGGCTTAATGGAAGGATGTAGACCCAAACGGACGTTTTGTAAAGACCTTCCCCCTGCCGCTTGAATGGCTTCATATGGGCTCATTTCAAGCGTTTCAATGTATTCATACATCATTTGGTACATGATGCCTAGTGTGAATACCACCATTGCGGCGATACCTGGAAGAGAACCAATCCCCCACACTTTTAAGAAAAGAAGCGCGTATAAGAGCATCGGAATCGTCCGCAAAAAGGTATTTACTACTCTAACAGGCTCATAAATATAAGCATGTTTGGCGATATTTCTTGCGCTTAAGTAATAGACAGGAATCGACAGAATAGCGCCAATGACGCTTGCGATGAAACACATTTCAATCGTGCGCCAAATGGTAGGAATTGCTGTTTCAAACATATAAGCCCACCAGCCGTTCCAATCGTTTGTGCTATTGCGCTTTGGATGGAAAAGAGAAGAAAGAATATAGGAAATTCCTTCCCAATTGAAGCGAATCTTCCCCTTTGTCATGAAAAGAAGGGAAACCACGAGAAGAAAAATGATAGATAGGGCGATAAGCGTTGGCAAAACCCAGTTTCTCTTTTTCAAAATGCGAATGTCACTCCCATCTTGGGCGATGGAAAGATCGACTTTTTCATCGCGATAAAAAATCTTCTCATAGAGCGCTTTCCGTTTCTTTGCTTTTTCTTCACGGCGTTGCTCTTTCTCCACGTTCTTTTGAATGCGGAGAAGCTCTTTTTCTTGCTCTGAAAGCGTGTTTTTCATCACTTGCCTTCTTTCTCTAAGTGAGCGCTTGCTCCGCTTAGGGTTTCATTTTTGTTAAGAGGACGTCCGTATATTTTCAAAGTCACTTCATCTGTGATTTCTTCTGGCTTTCCATCAAAAACGATTTTACCGGCTTTGATACCGATAATGCGACTGCTATAACGCTTGGCCAAATCAACATGGTGCATATTCGCGATGATGGTGATGCCCATTTTATTGATACGCTTAAAATCATCCATGACAGAAATGGTCGTCGCAGGGTCAAGAGAGGCGACTGGCTCATCTGCCAAAATGAGTTTTGGCTCTTGGGTGAGAGCGCGAGCAAGCGCAACACGCTGTTGCTGACCAC
>DBJG01000037.1:7153-7557 GCA_002296455.1 Caryophanales bacterium UBA782
GCTGTTGCTGACCACCAGAGAGTTGATCCGCTCTTGTATAGGCTTTATCTAAAATCCCGAGTTTATCAAGACTTCTTAACGCAAGCAGTTTCTCTTCTTTTTTGTAGATTCCGAAGAGTGTTTCGAAGGTATTATGGTACCCCACTCTTCCCGCTAAGACGTTTTGATAAACACTGCTTCTTTTCACGAGGTTAAACGATTGGAAAATCATGCCGATGGAGCGCCGAGCATCGCGCAGCGATTTGCCTTTTAATGAAGCAATATCAACCCCATCAATTAAGATTTTTCCTTTTTGAATATCATGCATTTTGTTAATGCAGCGGATAAGGGTCGATTTTCCTGCTCCGGAAAGACCGATGATTGAAACAAATTCTCCATCTTGAATCGTTAAATTCACATCCGAA
>DBJG01000010.1 GCA_002296455.1 Caryophanales bacterium UBA782
TTCAACGAAGGCGATGATTGCAGGGATACCTGTCCAACTAAAGAGAATATACAAGATACCCGATCCGGTTTTGCCAAGATAAAACTTGTGGACTCCGAATCCGCCCAAAAATAAAGCCAAAATACCGGCAGTTGTCTTACTTTTCATAAATACTCCTTTGAAATGAGAATCTTTTGATAAAAAATCACTAAGCGCGACTGTTCGACGCGCTTAGTGATTATTAACGACACTATTTGTTTTTAACGTTAACAGTGACTGTTGATCCGTTTTTCGTCTTGTTGGCTGGTTCGTCCGCGAAATCATGTCCCAATGGCAACAGGATGAACTGAGCAAGTTTCATATATTGCTTGCCAAATGGGATGCCGATGATTGTAATAAACCAAAGAACACCAGTTAAAAGGTATCCAAGCGCATTTTCCCATCCGAAGAAAACGCACCAAAGAATATTCGCAAACATCTTGATGCCACTTGGCTTTCCAACTTCAACAACTTTTTTGCCAAATGGCCACATGACAAACTTCGCCATTTTAAAGAGTTGCAAACCGACAGGAATGCCAATGATACTAATGCAGCAAAAAATTCCTTCAATCAATAGAACGATGGCCCATTCAAGACCGCCGAACAAAAACCAAAGAATATTCCCTAATGTTTTCATTGTATTTCTCCTTTCTTTGAAAGAATTGTACCCCCCCCAGTATCTTTATTTCAACACTTTTTTTCTTGATGTTTTTTTCCTTTTCTTTCTCATGTTAAACACGTTTTTATCAACGATTTACATTATTTGTAAAAAGCAATAAAAATGAATTTTCTACTTAAATATTTGCATGGTTTTAGTTGACGATTTTTATTTTTTATACTTTGTACTTTTTTGATTGACAATAATGTAGAGACAAACATTAAAGACCATAGCAACCGATGAATGTTACAACTTTTTCACTGAATATCTAATAAACGTTCATCCTCTTCCTGCAATTTTCTCACTTCTATTTCAATTATTGGTGACGTTTTGTCAACGAATGGACGAACCTCCTTCATTACTCGCTTTAGCAAGCATTCCATGTTGAGCTTTTCCTTACTATGTTTTAGTCCCATTTTCAATCGATCGTCTAGGCTAGATCAATGGCATGCACAAATAAATCCTCTTGGTACATATAGAGTGAGAAGAGGATAAGTGCTTTTTGATTCGTTTATGAGCGAACGAAGTACACTTTGCTACATGTAACAAATAAAAAACCGCGAAACCCGCGGCTAATAATTCGTAATTTTTAACGTAATAGAAGAGGTAAGGCAATCGCAGCGGCTTCGCTTGCTGAAGAAGCATCACCACCACTTGACTTGCCGCCCAGCACCACAATGAGCAAGGCCATAAAGAGGAACAAGACACCGAAGCCAAAGGTTAGCCAGCTGACAATTTTCTCGCTTCCTCTTTCTTTTGTCTTAGCAAAAACGTTGAGACCACCACCAGTAATTGCGCCAGAAGCACCTTCGCTTTTCCCACCTTGGAGCAAACTCAAAATAATGACAATCAGCGATACAATGATGAATATAATGTCATACCATTTGAGCATCGAAACAATCTCCAGCGCTTTTTGCGCCCAATAACTTTAATCTAATCAAGAAGGATAAGCAACCTGAATTTTGTACCACCTAAAGGTGAAAAGTCACTCTTTTTTTGTAGGTGCCGCTTTCCCATCGATGATTCCATTTCTCCTATATTCTTCTTTTTCAATGAGGAATTCATCAAGAAGCATTTTATGCGTGTTCTCTCCAAACCGCTTTCGAAAAGTTTCTACATTCCATGGCTTGATGTTGACCGTATGAACGATGGGGAACCAATACATGCGCTTGCAATAATGACGAATCACAGTATCTTCTTTCGTATCGAATTGTTCATTGTACTTGCCAGGAAGCATCAATTTCGTTTTTAGGCGTCCACAAACGATATTTAAGGCGGTTTGATCGGGCATGAACATACGAATATGATTGACTCGCCAACGCGCTTTTACAAAGCTTGAGTGTTTGCGCACATTATCTAGGTTAATGAGCAAAATCCCACTATTACCATATCGTTTCCCAAAATAGTGTTTCCCAACTTGGTCAGGAGCCATTCCGATGTCGTAGTTAGTCATATCAAGTTCGAAAAGGGGCTCAATCGACCGAACGGCGATGGTATCAGTATCCATATAAAGAATGCGCGAAGGCATGCCTTCCATATTATCAAGGACAAGGCGCATATAAGCATATGGAGTATACGCACTATGAAAGTTGATGCAATGCCGGAAGTCTTTTAAGAAAAGATCTCGGACATCCTTTAAAATCACCTCATTATAAGGATTATGTCTCTTCAACACCGCTTCAATTCTTTTTGCTTGTTCTTCAGTAAAGGCGGAATAATGTTTTCTTCCGCACTGTAATGTAGCAGTAAGAATGTACACACGCACCGGCTTAATGACACTAGAAGCAACGCTTAATGCGCTCAAAAGAACGCCGTCGAACATCTTGTCGTTCCCGCAATAGCAAATATGAATAAAGTCGTTATTTGATTTCATCTGTTCCGTCAACTAATAATTCTTTTAATGAGCGAATCTTGTCGCCTTTAAAAAGAGGATACTCCTCATTTCGGTCAACAAGCAAACCTTTTACACCTGCGTTCGAAGCGCAAAGAGGGTCTTGAAGGGAGTCGCCCACATACACAATTTTCTCTTTCTCAACATTTTTGTAGGGGATAATAGCCTCAAGAATTGGATCTGGGAATGGCTTTGGACGGCGCGTCAAGGAAGCCCCTACGATAGCATCAAAATAAGACTCGATACCGAACCGTTTCAATACGAGTTCAATATGTTTTGGGGAATTTCCACTTACGATAGCAAGTTTCTTCCCTTTTTGGAAAAGCGCACGAATCGTTGGGATCGTGTCTTCGTAAATGAGCATCTCATCAAGGTGCTTTGGCTGGTCAATCGCATCATCCGTAGCTTCAATCACCTTCATTGTTTGCTCATGAGTGAGCCCTCTTCTAGCGCATGTCTCAACAAGGGCCTCATGCATATATTGAGCCGCTTCTTCGGGCGTCACTTTCTCGCCGACCGCGGCAAAGCCATCTTGATATACGCCAATTAAAGAAGGATAACTATTGACAAGTGTCCCATCGAAATCGAACAAATAAACATCATATTCTTTCATTTGCTTAGTCCTGCCTTTGCTTCAAGAATGACATCACGTATCTCAGCCGCACGTTCAAAGTCGTATTCTTTGGCGGCGCGTTTCATCTCTTTTTCAAGTTCCTTAATCTTCTTTTCTATCTCACTACGAGAACTATGTGATTGAAGAGATTTAACCAAAGAATCATTCAGCGAATCGCTGTTGGATAACGGCGGTCTGATTTCTTTGATGATTGTGGTTGGAATGATACCGTTTTCTTCGTTATAGGCTTCTTGGATGGAACGTCTTCGATTCGTCTCTTGAATCGCTTCATTCATCGAATCGGTCACCCGATCTGCATACATGATTACTTTGCCATTCGCGTTTCGAGCGGCGCGGCCGATGATTTGAATCAAAGAGGTTGTGCTTCTAAGGAAGCCTTCCTTATCCGCGTCAAGAATGCAAATCAATGACACTTCTGGAATATCGAGACCCTCTCTTAGTAAGTTAATACCGACAAGGACATCGTATTTTCCTTTGCGAAGCTGATAAATGATTTCGGTTCGTTCCAATGTTTTCGTCTCATTGTGGAGATAGGTTACTTTGATGCCTTCTCCTTTTAAGAACGCGGTTAAATCCTCCGCCATCTTGATGGTTAGTGTGACGAGCATAACACGCTCATTCTTTTGAATGCGTTCTTTAATTTCTTGAAGAATATCATCCACTTGCCCAAGACTTCTTCTAACTTCAATCTTTGGATCGAGTAATCCGGTTGGACGAATAATTTGCTCGGCTACATCGCGCCCACAGCGGTTTAATTCGTATTCACCTGGAGTCGCAGATGTACAAACAACAGCGGAAGGCAAAAGCGATTCAAATTCGGCAAAATTTAAAGGCCTGTTGTCCAAGGCGCTTGGCAAACGGAAACCATAATCGACAAGAGTTTGTTTGCGAGAACGGTCACCATTGAACATGCCACGGATTTGAGGAATCGTGACATGGGATTCATCGATGAGCAAAAGAAAATCTTTTGGGAAATAATCAATAAGGGTCCAAGGGCGTTGACCTTCAGCGCGTTTATCAATATGACGCGAATAATTCTCAATGCCAGGGCAGCGACCGAATTCTAAGAGGGATTCAATGTCTTGCCTTGTCCTCATCTCAAGTCTCTCTGCTTCAAGGAGTTTTCCGTTATTGCGGAACCATTTCAATCGTTCTTCGAGCTCTTCTTTAATCGTGACGCAGGCT
>DBJG01000061.1:0-1158 GCA_002296455.1 Caryophanales bacterium UBA782
CCATTTGCCAAAAGCCTGATGTTGGTCGCTCACGAAGAAGAGAAGATTCGCGCCGCCATGTCTATCCAAGATTGGCGTAAATTCTAGATGGATGTCTCCGCTTTTGGAAGTTACAATCCAAGGTGACAAGAAATCATCCTTTCCTTTTCTCCGAGGAATCGAAAAAGTAACATCATCTAGTTTATAAGCCTCATCATTTACGAAAAGCATATTCTCACTTGCGTGGGTCGTATCGCCAAAGCCATAGCCAAGATTCCAGCCGATGAGATCATCCCCCATTTTTGCGGATAAGCTGCTCCAATACCACGTATTTTGATACGTCCAGACTCCTCTCCCCCAATCAAGAACCCCATAGCTATCTTTAGAGAAATCGATGTATTCGTCTCCGAGTTTCGCATAACCATGCGCCTCTAAATTATTGATTTTCTGATTGTAATAAAAATGAGCTGCTTTCGGAAACGGAGTGGCTATAACCATGGATTTCCCATTGGTTTCTTTCAATGTGATATCCACTTTGAGTTCCTCCCCTCTTGACCCGAATTTTGGGAAAACGCAGAAGATATGGCGGACATTTCCTTCGTGGAGGAACTTCATGGTCACTTTTTTATCGAGATAGACAGTATCCCCGAATTCGGAAGTCGCTGGAAGTTTCCTTTTGCCAAAGCTAAAAGGATGAACGACCATTTTCTCATGATAAGTGCTGTCACGATAGTCAAGCAAACTAACGGAACATAAGTCCATGTAACTATTATCATCAATGGTTAAGGCAATTCCTCGCTCATTATTGCCAATATAGTAATAATCCCATTCTTTGATGCGCGATTTCTTCGCCTTGATGGCGTTGCGGTCGTATTGCTTTACAAGCGAAAATGCATACCCCGCCTCCATCAAATCCCCTTTTTCGTTGAGCAAAGGCCCTGCGGATAATAAATGTTGTTCTTGTTTCATGTCTTCATTTTAGTCACACACCGCATTTTTGAAAAGTGGCGAGCGAAAAGGTGGCGCCAGATCTTTGTTTTGTATTCTTCTAGTAGAAGAAAATCGTCTTTTGGGGTATATTGGTCGATAATGGCGGAAAAGCGAAAAGAAAAGAAACCATCCAAAATTGCCTCTTCTTGGAAGAAATTCGAGGAAAAGCGAAAAGAAAATAAGGCCGAA
>DBJG01000061.1:1218-8012 GCA_002296455.1 Caryophanales bacterium UBA782
AAGGCCGAATTAGATGCAATTCGGAAGAAAAGGGGTAAAAAGAGCCGCGCTCAAATCATCATGGGCGTGATTTTCACGATTGCGATGACGGTTCTAGTCGTGACGATGATTCTTTCTTTCGGCGACATCAAAAATATTGGTAGCACCTTCGGCAGAATCGCAAACGACAACAACTGGCTCTACCTTTTTGCCGCGTTCGCTTTATTGCTTGTCTATTTTTTCTTGTGGCCAAAATCCCTTGTTTACTTCTCTCGCGCTCTCGGCATCAAGGCCAATAACCGCGAGATTTACGAAATCGGCGCGATCGAACATTTTTATAACGACGTCACGCCAAGCGCTGCAGGTGGACAACCTTTCCAAATTTATGCTTTAAACACAATCGGGGTTGATACAGGGAAGGCGACAGGCGCCGTACTAATGACATACCTCACCTATCTTCTGGTTACGAACCTTTACGCGTTCGTCGGCCTCGCTTTCTTTCCTTTTTACTTAGAGGGTGTCGCTGAAGGTTCGGTCAAAGCCTTCCAAATGACCGTTAGCCCGGAATTGTTTATCTGGATTGCCGTCGTCGGTTATGTGTTAAATTTCTTGAATCTTCTTTTCGTATTCCTTCTTGGCAAATCAAAAACAGTCCGTTGGTTCATCATTCGTGTTTGCTTGCTTTTGTGTAAATTGAAAATTGGGAAGAAATTTCTTCGACCATTGCTTCCCGGTTTTGTGAAGTATTGCAAAAATACGCAAAACGCATTCAAGGAAATCACTACCCACAAACACCATTTCTGCAAAGCTTTCTTTGCACGTTTTTTGGCGATGGGCGCTTATTACACCATTCCCTTCTTTTTGCTTCTTGCCGTCGGGCTTCCATTCGAAAATGCGGCTTTGGGCTTCTTCGTGATCCTCTTCGGGACTAGTTTCGCAATCACCGCAGTATGCTGGCTTCCGACTCCCGGTACGACAGGCGGTATCGAAATCGCCTTCTCCGTCGTCCTCGCTTCCTTAATTCACATGAAAAGCATCGTTCCCGGAACGTTCGATTATGCCTCTTTCGACACAGACGCCGTCACCCTTTTGTGGCGCATGTTCTCTTATTATCTACGAATCGTTCTCTCTTTGATTATTTCTATCATTTTTGAAATTCGCGTGGAAAAACGGCTTCATCAAGAGAAAAAAATGCTTCTATTAGAAGAACAGAAAAAAATGGACCAGGTTTCCATCAGAAGACCCGAAGAGATTGAAAATACCATTGGTAAAAATGAAACGACAGAAGACGAAATCGCCCGTTAGTGGGCGGTTTTTCTTTTTATTTCAGTCGAAAAAGAGAACAGAGTGTTTCAAGTTTGTGTTACACTTTTCCACGTATGGAAAAATGGAAGGGAGGAAGTTTCTCATCGCCTAAACAACGCTTTTTCAGTGTGAGGCGGATTTGCTCATTGGGCATCTGTTTAGCTCTTATGTGTGTCCTATCTCCTTTATCGATTCCAATAGAACCAGTTCCAATCACACTAGCGACTCTCGTTCTTTACTTGCTCGCTTCAATTCTTGGCCCTATCAGTTCAACTTTGACTGTTTTCCTTTATTTATCCTTGGGCGCAATGGGATTGCCTGTCTTTTCAAAATACCAGGCAGGCTTTGCTACCTTGCTTGGACCAACGGGGGGCTATCTATTCGGATATCTCCCTTGTGCCCTTCTTGAGTCGCTTTTGCTTTGCAAATTCAGTCGTCATAAATGGGTTTATCCTCTTGCGATGATTGCTGGAACAATTGTTCTTTACGCTTTTGGGACTCTTTGGTTTGTTTTTAGTGCACATTACGAATTAGGGAAGGCTTTGGCCATCGCTGTCCTCCCGTTCTTACCAGGTGACGCGTTAAAAATCACCCTCGCCTCATTGCTTGGAATTCGACTGAGGCCTCTTCTTCAGAAGCAGGAATAATTAACGATAGTTGCTCAAAATCGGTAATACGATTTTCTCTTCTTTTCGATGATAAATTTATATAAGTTTTCCTAGAAAACGTAGTACAATGATTTTGATTTTGAAAAAAATTTCTCAGGTACTTTAAAGGAGGGAAATTATGGGAGTTAAAATCGTCGACACGGCACTGCGCGACGGTTCGCAATCGCTTCTGGCAACACGGCTAACAACCGAAGAGATTTTGCGCGTTGCGCCGTTGCTTGACAAAGCTGGCTATTACGCACTGGAAGTGTGGGGGGGAGCCACCTTCGATGCGTGTTTGCGCTTTTTAGACGAAGATCCTTGGGAGAGACTTCGCGCCATCAGAAAAGCTTGCCCAAACACAAAGTTACAAATGCTTTTCCGAGGGCAAAACATCCTTGGCTATCACCACTACCCTGATGATATCGTCGAAAAATTCGTTCAAAAATCAATCGAGAACGGAATCGACATTATTCGTGTCTTTGATGCTTTAAATGATATCCGCAACCTCAAATCCGCGGTTGACGCATGTAAGAAATACAAAGGCCACTGCCAGATTGCTTTATCTTACACAACAAGCCCTGTTCACACTGTTTCTTATTACGTTGAACTCGCCAAAGAAATCGAAAAGATGGGTGCAGATAGTCTTTGCATTAAGGATATGGCTGGCGTCCTTCTCCCCGAAGACGCATATTCATTGATTTCACAGCTCAAAAAAGGAACAAATTTACCAATCGAGCTCCATTCCCACTGCACAGGAGGCATCTGTGAGCTCACCTATCGCCGTGCGATTGAAGCGGGTGTCGACATCATTGACACGGCTCTTTCCCCACTTTCAGGTGGGACCTCGCAGCCATCCACGGAAGCGTTCAATTACGCTTTAAAGGGCACGAAATACGATCCAAAATTGGATCAAGACAAGCTCGATGAAGCTGCCGCGATTCTAAATCCAATCAAACAAAAATATCTCAAGAAGGGCATCTTGAATCCAAAAGCACTTTCCACCAACCCAAGTATTTTAAAATACCAGGTTCCTGGCGGAATGCTTTCAAACCTCATGAGCCAACTTGAGAAACAAGGTGCGATGGATAAATATGACGAAGTTTTAAAAGAAGTACCAAGAGTGCGCAAAGACTTAGGATATCCTCCGCTTGTTACCCCATTGTCACAAATGGTCGGCACGCAAGCCGTCATGAACGTGATTACGGGCGAACGTTACAAAATGGTTCCAAAAGAAATCAAGGATTATCTTCATGGCCTATACGGGAAAGCACCTGCCCCTGTTAACGAAGAAGTCCGTAAGAAAATCATCGGGGGCGATGAAACCATTACTTATCGTCCTGCGGATAAACTTGCGCCCGAATTCGAAAAACTGAAAAAAGAATATAAGAAAATCGCGAAGTGCGATGAAGATGTTTTGTCCATCGCTTTGTTTGAGCAAGTCGCTATCGCTTTCTTAAAACGCAAGTACGGATTGGAGGCGGAGAGTTTCTCCGTTAGCTTATGAGTCCGCTCATCTTAGAAGAAGCTTCAAATAGTAAAACGCTTTGGACCGTGAATGGATTCGGCGACGCCGCACTATTATCACTTCTGTGTATCTTGATGGTGTTCGCCGTTCTCGTCATTATCACTTTTGTCATGGTAGGGCTCAATTCCATTCGTGCCTTAGACGTGAAGGAAGAAGTCACTATGGCAGATGGAACAAAGGCCGATGAAGACATGATGGCGGCGATTCTTGTGGCATCCATCGATTTCCGCAGAGAAAACAAAGAAGATTTTAAAGTCGTAAGCTGCAAATGCATCGACGAGGAGAAAAAGAAATGAGAATCTACAAAGTTAAAGTCAATGGCAAAACATATGAGGTGAAAATCCTTTCCGTGTCAGAAACAGAGCCATTAACCGTCGAGTCTGTGAAAAGTGCCCCTGCTGCTCCAAAGGCAAAAGAGGAAGCTAAAGAAATTAAAGAGAATAAAGCCCCCGCAGGCGAAGGATCCCCAATCTTAGCCCCAATGCAAGGGACCATCTTAGACGTTAAGATAAAGGCTGGGGACGCAGTGAAGGCTGGCGATACTTTGTTCATTCTTGAAGCGATGAAGCTTGAAAATGAGATTAAGGCGCCAAAAGATGGAAAAATTGCGGAAGTGCGTGTTAAAAAAGGCGACAGCGTCAATATGAACGACGTGCTCGCGACCTTAGGATAATTTATATGAACGCGATGGTTTTTAATGACATCGGCTCTTTCTTCGAGGAATTTTGGAAAGGGACTGGCATCGCGCAATTTTTCATGGATGGCGGTTGGAAGAACCTTATCATGATTCTTATTGCGTTGCTCCTTCTCTATCTAGCCATTTTCCGAAAGGCAGAACCGTATTTACTTATCCCCATGGGATTCGGAATGCTTTTGGCTAATTTACCATTAAGCGGAATTATGGATCCTATTTACGCAAAAGATAGCGCAGGCCAAATAATTTATAGTGAGCCTAAATATTATGAGGGACTACTAGGGATCTTTTATCCAAATGGAGAAAGCTCTCCTACGCTTCTTGGCTATGAAGGTCTTCTCGGTGTCTTATACAAAGGGGTTGAATATGAAATTTACCCTTGTTTAATTTTCCTTGGCATTGGTGCTACAACGGATTTCGGACCGCTTATCTCCAATCCAAAAACGATGATTCTCGGCGCGGCTGCCCAAATTGGTATCTTTGCCACTTTGCTTCTTGCCATCGCCTGTGGATTCTCGCCTCAACAAGCCGCTTCTATCGGCATTATAGGTGGTGCTGATGGTCCAACTGCGATATTAACGACCACAAAGCTTTCGCCTGAACTTTTGTCTTCCATTGCGATTGCTGCCTATTCTTATATGGCTCTTGTCCCATTCATTCAGCCGCCAGTCATTCGCTTACTTACCACCAAAAAGGAAAGAAGAATCCATATGGAAATGCCAAAACCCGTTTCCAAAACAAAGAAAATTATCTTCCCGATTATGGTCACAGTCATCGTCACGCTCATCGTTCCTAGCTGCGCACCGCTTATTGGTTGCTTAATGCTTGGCAACCTCATCAAAGAATGCGGCGTCGTGCCAAAGCTCGTGGAAAATGCGTCCAATGCGCTTCTATACTGCGTCACGATTCTATTAGGTCTTTCCGTTGGGGCTACCGCCTCTGCGGCAAACTTCTTGAATCCAAAAACACTCATCATCTTTGTCCTTGGCATTTGTGCCTTCATCCTTGCTACAGCAGGAGGCGTCCTCATTGGAAAACTGATGTGTTGGATTACCAAAGGCAAAGTCAATCCGATGATTGGGGCAGCTGGCGTTTCTGCCGTCCCAATGGCTGCACGCGTTGTTCAAAAAGAAGGCATTAGAGAAGATCCTTCCAACTTCCTTCTCATGCACGCGATGGGCCCAAACGTCGCTGGTGTCATTGGCTCAGCGGTCGCGGCCGGCTTACTCATCATGCTTTTAGGCTAAGCAAATGAAACACCAACTTCTTTCCTTCGCTTCTATCCCTTCTACATCCTTATATTTAAAGGAGCATCACGCTTCATTACTTGATGGAACTGTTGTCAAAGCGCTTCATCAAAGCCAAGGGCGAGGGAGACTTGGAAGAGATTGGATTGATGACGATGGTTCATTGCTCTTCTCCATCTTACTCAAAGGAGAACAGTACGCCCCCCTTCTAAATGCACTTCCTCTACTTGTGGGCGCAGCGATGGAGACCACGCTTCTGGAAGAAGGGCTCGCGCCCTCTATCAAATGGCCCAACGACATTTATCTAAATGACAAGAAGTGTTGTGGCATATTAGTAGAAGGCATTTATCAAGAAACGCTCGTCTCGCTCATCGTCGGAGTTGGGCTTAATGTCAATAATGAAGCATTCCCCACCTCTCTTTGTGGCGCCACCTCTATTTATCTAGAGGAGGGAAAGAGATTTGATAAGGATGAGTTACTTAACCGCTTCCTCCACCATTTCGATGATTTGTTGGAGAAACAGCTGAAAGGTGACAGCGCTTATCTAGACATCGTGAAAGAACATGACTATCTTCTAGGAAAGCATATCTATCTCAACTACTATAATGAAAAGGAATCTGTAATCGTGCTTGGCATTGACGAAAACGGCGCGATGGAAGTCAAAAACGAAAGAGGGCAACAATTCTCGGTTACTTCTGGGGAGGCCACCATCATCAAAAATGGCATGAACCCAGTGAGCAATAAACAAACGAAAGAAAGGAATAATATGAAATCGCTTGATTTAGAAACTTACGGCATCAAAGGAGCGAAGGAAATCGTTTATAACCCTTCCTATGAACTTCTTTTCGAAGAGGAAACGAAAGAAGAACTCCTCGGTTATGAAAAGGGACAAGTCACCGAATTAGGCGCTGTGAACGTCATGACTGGCGTTTTCACCGGTCGTTCTCCAAAAGATAAATACATTGTCATGGATAAGAATTCCAAAGACACCGTATGGTGGAATAGCGAAGCTTATCCAAATGACAACCACCCAATGAGCGAAGATGCTTGGGCGAAGGTCAAAACGCTTGCGCTTAATGAACTCTCCAACAAACGCTTATTCGTCGTCGATGCTTTCTGTGGCGCGAACGTTGATACCCGCATGGCGGTTCGCTTCATCGTCGAAGTCGCTTGGCAAGCCCACTTTATCCGCAATATGTTCATCCGTCCAACGGAAGAAGAGCTCAAGAACTTCAAACCGGACTTCATTGTCTATAACGCATCCAAGGCGAAAGTCGAATACTACAAAGAACTCGGCCTTCATAGTGAGACATGCGTCGCTTTCAATATCACGAGCCGTGAGCAAGTCATACTTAATACTTGGTATGGCGGCGAAATGAAAAAAGGTATGTTCT
>DBJG01000061.1:8061-10261 GCA_002296455.1 Caryophanales bacterium UBA782
GTTCTCTATGATGAACTACTATCTCCCACTCAAAGGCATAGCTTCGATGCATTGCTCCGCTAATACCGACATGAATGGCGAGAATACCGCGATTTTCTTCGGATTATCTGGAACTGGAAAAACCACTCTCAGCACCGATCCCAAACGTCTTCTCATTGGCGATGATGAACATGGCTGGGACGATAACGGCGTCTTCAATTTCGAAGGCGGATGCTACGCAAAAGTCATCAATCTAGACAAAGACAGCGAACCAGATATCTATAACGCGATTAAGCGTGATGCTTTGTTAGAAAATGTCACCGTCGACAAAGACGGAATAATCGATTTCAATGACAAATCCGTCACGGAAAATACCCGCGTCTCTTATCCAATCTATCATATCAAAAACATCGTTAAGCCTACGAGCCATGGCCCTGCTGCGAAGAATGTCATCTTCCTCTCTGCCGACGCTTTTGGCGTCCTCCCGCCAGTTTCCATCCTTACCCCAGAGCAAACGCAGTACTATTTCCTCTCTGGCTTCACTGCAAAACTCGCCGGAACGGAGCGTGGCATCACTACTCCAACCCCAACCTTCTCCGCTTGCTTTGGCCAAGCGTTCCTCGAGCTTCACCCAACCAAGTACGCTAAAGAGCTCGTCAGAAAGATGAAAGTGTCTGGCGCAAAAGCCTATTTGGTGAATACGGGATGGAACGGATCAGGCAAGCGTATCTCCATCAAAGACACGCGTGGTATCATCGACGCTATCCTCAATGGTTCTATCTTAAAAGCACCCACAAAGAAAATACCATATTTCGATTTCGAAGTTCCAACCGAGCTTCCAGGCGTCGATAGTGCGATTCTTGATCCTCGCGACACCTACGCCGATCCAAAAGAATGGGAAAAGAAAGCCCTTGACCTCGCCTCTCGCTTCCAAAAGAATTTCGTGAAATACGAAAGCAACGAAGCTGGGAAAGCCCTCGTGAGCGCTGGCCCAAAGACGAAATAATCTTATCGATTAAGAAAGCCCCCTTCTGTGGGGCTTTTCCTTTTTCATTGATTCTTTTTGTGTCTCATCGCAATGGTCCACCCCCTAACAAAGAGAGGCTTTATGGAATCAAAAAATCACAAGATTTCTCTCGTGGACTTCTTGTTTCTCTAAATAGATGGATTATTTATCCGTTTCGAGATTGCGATCATAGCCGCAAACAGTGCATACACCATCGCTGCCATACTCGTGATTGCCACGATCTTTGGTAGAAGAATGGCCGCAAGTGGATCGATGCCAGTGCTCGTCCGTATTATAGGTCCATTCGTCAGAGTAGGTATGAACATGGATTTTGCTCTCGTCGGGAAGAGTGATTTCCGTTGTTCCGAATTTGTGAACAAGATAATGGCAATTCATCGTATTTCCTGCCGCATCAATTTGAACATTCACGTCGAAAGAAATCGTGACAAGAGCTTTGTTCTCAAAACTGATTTTCACATTCTTTAGTGTCTGGCCTGCTTTTATGACGTTTTCTGCAAAATAGAGCGAATTCGTCAAATCAAAAGCGAATTTTTCGTATTCTCCTCCGTAAGAAGCGAGTGACATGCTTTGAGAAAATGCCGTAGCATCAAAAGTCTGACTTTCTTCTTTAAGCCACTGATCGTTTTTCTCGTCATAATCATATACGAACCATTTTTCGCCTTCTTTGGACATAATTGATTCGTATTGTTGCGTGACTTCGTTTCCATCAGAATCTTTCGCAACCGCAGAAAAAACCATGCGATATCGATTCTGATCGGTGAATTCGAGAGTAGACACTGTAACGGAGGACCCACTATTCAACGTTCCGACGATGGTGAAGTTTTTGAGATTTGCAAATGCGGCATCCCATTCCGCTTCAGTCACTTCATAAGTCACACTTTCAGAAGAACTAGAAGATTCTTCCTTGACGGACGAAACACTATTAGACGATTCAGACGAAGTCGCCTTCTCGCTTTCCTTGTTTGAAGAGGAAGCTTCTACTTTCGAGCTGGCTGGTTCCAAGCTTGAGGTGCCACTATTTTGTGTTCCCCCACCGCAACCAAACAAAGGCAAAGCGAACAAGGCCAAAACCGGGATGAGCGTTTTCTTTTTCATTGGAGACTCCTTATTTGGTAATTTAGTAATTAGCATTAGCCCCCTTTGCGCTTTCTTTTCAACAGAAAGCGCAAAAACGTTAATTACATACTTAATTTC
>DBJG01000073.1:0-2857 GCA_002296455.1 Caryophanales bacterium UBA782
AACTTTTTCGTGATGCCATTCAAATCGCCGATGCCATCACCGTTTGTATCCAAGAATGATTCTGGGTAAATGATATAACCGACTGAATTGGTCCACCACCGATCTTTTTGTTCCATTATAGATAATTCCCCAAACGATTTTTCCATGCTTTCGCATCAAGAAAACCAAGTGACTTTATTTTACACGCTTTCGATCAAAATTGTGTTTCTTTTCCGAATCTTTCTAGCAAAGAATACAAGGATTGATATAATTGGCTTTCATTCTATGAAAGAAACAAAGGCAAAATCGAATTTATTCCAAGCATTGATGAGAATCAGTAAAGGCAACGAATGGCTTTTCTTTTTTTCTTTACTCGCTCAAACGTTAATGGTCATCGTGTCTGTATTTTCTTCCTTTTTAATCAAAGTCGCTATCGATGCCTTGGAAAGCTTAGGCGGAGCAAATACCTTGTATATCAATTCTATGCAAAGCGTTGTGGAACGTTTTGTAATTACAATCATCACGCTTGGAAAAGGGAATGATTATCTATTAGACAATCTTTCTTGGCTCCTTCCAGTAAGCATTGCCGTAACCGCGCTTTTCCTTACCCTAACAAGCGTGACGAGAATGTGGCTAAGAAGCTATTTTACCGCGCGCGTCAACGCAACCATGCAACTCACGCTTTTTTCTCATTTGGAGCGCCTTCCTTATCCTTATTATCAATCTCACAAGCCAGGCGATATGCTTCAAGTTTGTACACGCGACATCGATGTTTTGCGTAAATTCATTGTCGGCGATATGAGCCAAATTAACTATTCTTTCTGGATGTTTGTTTTCTGTTTTTCGATTTTGATGTCATTATCTATGAAGCTCACGCTCGTTTCTCTTGCCCTCTTCCCTGTTATGTTCGCGTATAGCTTTTTGCTCATTAAAGAAGTGAGAAAAAGATATCGCTCCACCGATGAAGCGGAAGCCCTCATCACGGACAAAGTCAGTGAGAATCTCAATTCCATCCGCATCGTGAAAGCTTTTCATAATGAAAATTACGAAATCGAATCCTTCGACAAGAATCTTGCCGATTATCACAAAAAATATGTTCATTGGCGAAAACTGAGTGCCTTCTTTTTCTCAAGCACTGACATTTTCGTTTTCGCGAGTATGGCCTTATCGTTATGTTATGGAATTTATTTGTGTTATGTGGGCGATATCACAAGCTCCACGCTTTTCCTTTCCTTCACGTTTGTCAATATGATGGTGTGGCCTTTGCGCGATGTTGCGATGGTTCTTTCGAACATGGGGCAATATCTAGCAAGCGCTGACCGTGTGAAAGAAGTCATCAATACCCCAATAGAAGACACGAAAACCGGCATTCGGCCTACGATTCAAGGCAATATTTGTTTTAAACATGTCTCCTTCCATTACGAAAACGCGAAAGGCGTTGACACCATTCGCGATGTTTCTTTCTCTTTAAAAGCAGGACAAACTGTTGCGATTATGGGGAAAACTGGAAGCGGAAAAAGCACTTTGGCGCTTCTTCTTACGCGCATTTATGATTATTCGAGCGGCTCTATCCTTATCGATGGGCATGAATTAAAAACAATCGCCCGAGAACATGTGCGTCAAAATATCGTCCCCGTTTTGCAAGATCCATATCTCTTCTCCAAAAGCATCGGTGAAAATATCAAAATCGCCCACCAAGAAGCGAGTAAGGATGAAGTTCGCCTCGCTGCGAAAATGGCCGCCGTTGATAACACAATCTTGTCTTTTAAAGAAGGATATGAAACGCCCGTCGGTGAAAAGGGAGTCACGCTATCGGGTGGGCAAAAACAAAGAGTCGCCATCGCTAGAACCCTTTTATCGAACGCTCCCGTTATCATTTTCGACGATTCTCTTAGCGCCGTCGATACGGCTACAGACATTGTAATCCGCCAAAACTTGAAAAATCTCAAGCATAAAGTCACTTCTTTTATCATCACTCATCGCATCAGCACAGCGAAAGACGCCGATTTAATTCTCGTTTTGGACGAAGGAAGGGTCGTCGAAAGCGGAACGCATCAAGAGCTTATTCAGCAAGAAGGCTTATATAAGCGCATTTACGATATTCAAAGCAAGATGGTGTAATTTATGGCTGCATTTGAAGAAGAAAAACTACCAAAGCGATTCCATTTTGGCATTTGGATCAAAATTGGAAAATACGCCTTAAAAGAATGGCGTCTACTTTTGATTATATTCATTGCGATGCTTTTTACGACTTTTTACGATAGCGCATTCGTCCCCGTTTTTAAAGGCGGCGCCATTAAAGCGGTCAGCTCTTTTGCTTCATTGAACGGAAGCGGCGATATTTGGAATCTCCCTATCCATTTGACCTGGATTAGCGGTTTGTTGGAAATTGACGTAAGTTTTCTTGCCTTTTGTTATCTTGAAGGAGCCGCCATTTTGCTTCGTTCTTTGTCCATTTTTGTCACTTTTTTCATGACGAATTTATTGTCGTTAAAAATTATGGAGAGCCTTCGTCACGATACGTTTAAGAAGATCCAAACACTTTCTTTTTCCTATTTCGACAAGACCAATAGCGGTTGGCTCATTGCAAGAATGAACAACGACACTTCCTCCATTGGTGACGTTCTTTCATGGGATTTTGTTTCGATTGGCTGGGCTTTTTTCGACTTTGTTTTCACGCTTGTCACGATGATGTCACAGGATTGGAAACTCGGACTTATCGTGCTTTCTTCCATCCCATTAATGGCGGTTGTCATTCCATTAATTCAAAAAGAGCTTCTTAAGAGATGGCGCGTTGCTAGAAATGCCTATTCCCACTTCGTTGGGTGGCTTGCTGAAGCCATCAATGGCGCGAAAACAATTAAAGCAATGGCGATTG
>DBJG01000073.1:2949-9050 GCA_002296455.1 Caryophanales bacterium UBA782
GCGAAGAAGCTTCCTCTATTGTAAATGATATCAAAAAGAAACGTTTTAAAGCCGGCACCGTACATGCCTTTTTCGAGCCGATTGTGAGCTTGGTAAGTAATATGATGATTGCACTAATTATCTTCATCGGCGTGAGAATGGCGCTAAATGGAAATGAAAATGCACTCGATACCGCATCTTTGATTGCCACCATTGTTTTGTTCGTTGGCTTTGTTAGTAGCATCTACAATCCTCTTCAATCGCTAAGTGAAGTGTTCAATGATTTCATCAGTGCCCAAGCGGGTGCAGAAAAAGTCGGGCAAATACTTGATGAAACCCCCACCATCCGGGATTCGAAAGAAGTCGAAGAAAAATACGGAACTTTATTTGTGCCAAAAACGGAGAATTATGAGCCGATGCTCGGAACAATTGACTTTGATAACGTTTCTTTCGCATACGATAATGGGGTTGAAGTTATTCACCCTCTATCGCTTCACATTGAGCAAGGTCAAAGCGTTGCCATTGTCGGAGAGACGGGAAGCGGAAAGACGACGATGGTGAATCTCCTTTGCCGTTTTTATGAACCAAGTAAAGGAGTCATTCGTATCGATGGCGTGAATTATCTCAATCGTTCCCTTGGGTATTTAAGAAGCAACATTGGCTATGTCCAGCAATCCCCCTTTGTTTTTTCTGGCACTTATTTTGACAACATCCGTTATGGGAAACTCGATGCGACCTTGGGGGAAGTAAAAGAAGTCGCTCGTATCGTCGGAATCGATGAGTTTATCGAAAAGCAAGAAAAGGGTTACGACACTTTCTTGGAAGATGGAGGAAGTATTCTCTCGCAAGGTCAAAAACAGCTGATTTCCTTCGCGCGTGCCCTGATTCGTAACCCCCGTATCCTTATTTTAGATGAAGCCACTTCTTCCATCGATACGGAAACCGAAAGCCTCATTCAGACTTCTTTGCTCAAATTGTTGAAAGGGAGAACATCTATTACCATCGCGCACCGTTTATCCACCATTGTCCACTGTGACAGAATCCTCGTCATGGATAAAGGAAACATCATCGAAGATGGCAATCATGAAACGCTGATTCGTAAAAAAGGCGCTTATTATCGCTTGTACATGAATCAATTCAAGGATTTGTCGATTGACGAACAAGAAAAGATATACGATGAGCAAATCGTAAAAAAGAACATCTCTTTGTAAAAAAGCGCCAGGGAAGAAATTTCCGTTGGCGCATTCTTTTTAATAATGGCTTTCTTGTCGCTTATAATTCACGGCCAATTTTTTCTTATATGCGTCAATCGCATCGATCTCGCTATAGCCCAATAAAGGCAATAAATTTAAGAAATCAGTAAAGGCTTTTCGATAAGAGGAAACGTTCAGATCTACCGTCAAAGAAGATACTTCGCGATAAACGAGTTCGAGTTGATCGACAAGATTATCGTAACGAGGGTGAAAAGCGCTTTTCATTTCATGAACCCCCAAATAAACACCGAGGGAAAGAAAGAAATGCAAAGCATCCGCCCATTCGTCCAAAATCACCTCTTTTGGAGAAGGCCCTTTTAGGCTCCAAAATTTAAAGCAGCGCGTCTCGTTTGCAAACTCGCCGAGTTCTACAAGAAGCGCCAAAATGCGCTTATGCGAGGTGGATTCATAATTCTCATGATGAAGCTCATGAATTTCTTTGTCTAAAGAGGCTTGAAGCGGGAATAAAGCACTCACATCGATTTCATTCATCGTCAGCCCTCACGCCAATTTTCTTCAAATGCCAGATATCACGATTGTATTCTTCAATGGTTCTATCGCTTGAGAAATGACCGCTTTTCGCGATGTTCATAATCGAGGCAAACGCGAATCTCTTTTTGTCCGTATAAAACTCCTCAGCCTTTTTGCACGCTTCAACATAGCTAGGGAAATCGGCCAAGATGAAATATTGGTCGCCACGATTCATGATTTCATCGAATATGTAGCGGAAACGGTCATTTTTCGCCCAAGGTCCCGTGAATAAACTATCCAAAACGCGTTTGATATCCGCATTCGAATTATAAATGTCCCAAGGGTTGTAACTACCGCTATCGATAAGCGACTGCACTTCACTTGCAGTGAGCCCGAAAATCACTTCGTTTTCCTTGCCTGCTAAGTCAGCGATTTCGATATTCGCGCCATCGAGTGTGCCTAAGGTAATCGCACCATTCATCATTAGCTTCATGTTACTCGTACCGCTTGCTTCTTTACCAGCCGTCGAAATCTGCTCGCTAATATCGGTTGCCGGAATGATTTTCTCGGCTAATGTGACACCATAGTTTTCGACGAAAACGATTTTCATGAATTTGCTCGCTTCTTTGTCGCTATGAATCACATCGGCAACGGAAAGAATGAGCTCAATGATCCGCTTCGCGTATTCATAACTTGGCGCAGCTTTCGCACCGAAGATGTAGGTATGTGGGACCATTTTGAACGCAGAAGGATCGTCTTTAAATTTAAGATATTCGCTCATAATGTGGAAAATGTTGAGCAATTGTCTCTTATAAGCATGCAAACGCTTGATTTGTGTATCGTAGATGCTATTTGGATCAATTTCGATGCCATATCGATCTGCGACAAATTTGGCAAATTTCACTTTATTCACGTGTTTGGACTCTAAGACTGCTTTTTGCGTCGCTTCATCGGAAGCAAAAGCGGCAAAATCCGCGAGTTTTTCAGGATGTCTAATCCACGCATCGCCAATGCGATCGGTGATGATTCTCGCCAAGGATTGGTTGCTATAAAGTAACCAGCGGCGATGAGTAACACCATTGGTCTTATTTGAGAATTTCTCCGGGAAAAGCTCATAGAAATTCTTGAATGTGTAATTCTCAAGGATCTGCGTGTGAATTTTGGCAACGCCATTGACGCTATATCCAGCGTAAATCGCCATGTTGGTCATATGGATTTGCCCATCACGAATAATTGACATCTGATAACGTTTATCCGCATCGATGCCTTTTTCGACCATATAGTTATTGAAACGGCGGTTAATTTCCTCAATGATCATGTAGATACGAGGGAGAAGGCTTTGCATATAAGTGACGGGCCACTTTTCAAGCGCTTCTGGCATAACAGTGTGGTTGGTATAAGCGATGGATTTGTTTACGATTTCCCATGCTTCATCCCAGCCGAATCCGTATTCGTCCATCAGAAGTCTCATCATTTCAGGGATGGCGAGAATTGGATGGGTATCATTTAATTGAAAGCAGTATTTGTCGGCAAAATTTTTAAGTGTTCCGTATTTTCTAAGATGGCCTCTCATGCAGGATTGAAGTCCGGCGGAAACAAGGAAATATTGTTGCCGGAGGCGCAGCAAGCGGCCGTGTTCGGTCGAATCATCCGGATATAAGCCAAAACAAAGTTCTTTTAATGTAGAGAGATATTCGTTGAATGAGCAATCGGTTGGCAAGTTTTTCTCACTTGGCTCAGCGCTCCAAAGACGAAGCGTATTAGCGACGCCGTTTCGATAGCCGACAACGCTCACATCGTAAGGAACTGCACGAACAGAACGTGCATTCACGGTACGAATCGCATAATTTCCATCCGGCTTAATATAGGTTTCCGCTTGTCCATAAAACGACACTTCCACTGCATGTTTTGGCTTTCTTACTTCAAAAACAAAGCCATTGCTGAGCCATTGATCTGGTAGTTCAATTTGCTTTCCGTCCACAAATTTCTGGCGGAAGAATCCATATTCATAACGGATAGTGTTGCCATGCACTGGGTAGCCCAAAGAAGCGCTGCTATCAAGGAAGCAAGCGGCTAAGCGGCCTAAGCCCCCATTGCCTAATCCGGCATCTGGTTCCATATCTTCGAGCTCATTAATGTCGATTCCCATCTCGGCTAAGCCGTCTTTAGCAACGTTATAAATCCCTAAATTTTGCATGTTGTTGACCAAAAGTCTTCCAATGAGGAATTCCATGGAAAAATAAATGGCTTGTTTGCTTTCTTCTTTCACCATTGCTTCACGACACGCACGCCAATCGTATCCGGCATAATCGCGAACCATTTCTCCAAGTATGTCATAACGTTCGGTGATGTGGCTATCGGGCACGCTACGTCCGTATTTTTCACTGAGTCTACGTTCGAATTCCTGTTTAAAGTCTAATTTGTTTTGAAACATGATGTTCTCCTTTTGTGATGGTTTCCTCGTTATTTCGTAGCTTTTTTCCTTGTAGAAGTTTTCTTTTTTCTTGGCCTAACATCCTTTTTGATAATTCTTGGTTTTGCCATCTTTTCTTTCTTCACGACTCTTTTCATGATAAGAGCGGCATAGCTTCCTAATTTTATCGTGATGTGATAAGGACGATTCTCTGGCGCTCCAATAGAAGCCATCGAAGAAAGACCGTTGTATTGATTCCATCCGCCATAGACGTCTTTATCGCTATTGAAGAGCTCATACCATTCCCCTTCGTTCATTACGCCCACATCATATTGTTCGTAATAATTTGGAGTCATATTGAAGACGAAGAGCAAGTCGCTATCGTCCACGCATCGTTCGAAAGCGAATACGCTTTGGTCATGGTTGTCGACAAGCGTCCACTGAAAATGAGCGGGATTATATTCCTCGAAATGCATCGCTTTCTCCGCACGGTAAATCAAATTCAAATCGCGACAAAGTCTTCGTAATGAATCGTGCTTGGGATAGGCAAGAAGGTTCCACGAGAGAGAGCGGTTTTCGTTCCATTCATCGAAACTTCCTAGCTCATTTCCCATGAAATTGAGTTTTTTGCCAGGGTGAGCAAATTGGTAGGTATATAAATTTCTTAATAGGGCGAATTTCGTATCGTAATCGCCGAACATTTTGTTAATGAGCGTCCCCTTCCCATGCACGACTTCGTCGTGAGAAAGAGGGAGCAAAAAATTCTCGCTATAGAAATAGGCCATCGAGAAAGTCAATTTATTGTGGTCCCATTTTTTATAAATTGGATCAAGAGAATAATACTTCAAAGTATCATTCATCCAGCCCAAATCCCACTTGTAATCAAATCCTAGGCCACCATATTCGATTGGCTTGGTGACACCGATAAAATCGGTACTATCTTCCGCGATCATCATCACGTCAGGATGTTCCAAATGAAGTTTTCCGTTAAGTCGTTTGATGAACTCGGTCGCGCCAGTATTCTCGCCTTTATTTTTATTGCCATCCCAGTAAATCATATTGCTCACGGCATCGACGCGAATGCCATCGAAATGGAAATAGCAAAGGAAATAATTCATCGCGCTCATTAAGAAAGAACGGACAGGATCTTTCCCTAAATCAAAGAGACAGCTCCCCCATTGAGAATAGGTATGGGAAGGATCGGCGTATTCGAATAACGGGGAACCATCGAAATCGCGTAACGCATAATTATCGGTTGCGAAATGTACGGGCGCAAAATCCAAAATTACGCCAAAGCCAGCTTGGTGCAACCGGTCAATAAAGCTCATAAGTTGAAACGGATTCCCATACCGCGAATCGACACTATAAAAGCCTGTCGCTTGGTATCCCCAAGAACCGTCGAAAGGATATTGGGTGATTGGCATGATTTCCACATGAGTGTACCCTGTTTCTTTTAAATAGGGGATGAGGTAATCAGCGATTTCTTCGTAACTAATGAAACGGCCATCGATTTTGCCTTTCCATGAGCCTAGGTGCATTTCGTAAATGCTCATCGGGCGATCGAAATTCCGGCTTCTCGTTTTGAGCCAGTTTTCATCATGCCAAGCAAACTTGCGAATATCAAATGTGCGGGAGCAAGATTGTGGCCGCATCTCACTATAAAAAGCGAATGGATCGGCTTTATCGACGTATTCCCCTCTCGCGTTGCGAAAATGAAACTTATAACTTTGGTAATTGTGTAAACCAGGAACGAATGTCTCAAAGCAACCGCACGGATCAATTTTCGTCATCTTATTGGCACCAACATCCCAGTCATTCCATTCGCCAATGACGGATACATCATCCGCTAATGGGGCATATAAGCGGAACCACACTCCTTCCAAAATGACGGCTTTATCGCTTGACTTCTTTTTAGGCAATTCGCACGTGCCAAAATGGGCACCGAAGTAATCGAACGCATGAGTAGATTGACCCATCAGATATTC
>DBJG01000073.1:9085-19206 GCA_002296455.1 Caryophanales bacterium UBA782
ATAGAGTCCCGAAAGCCATAAAAAAGTTCCTCGTAGTTTCGCTTTAGTATACTTACTTTTTCTTCCTTTCGGAAGATTCTGAAAAAAGGAAGTGAATGAAATCGCTTTTTTTCGCGAAAATAGTGATTTTTCGCCACTTTTGCGTATAAAAAACGTTTTTGAATTTCCTTCTTGCTGAAAAAACAATGTGACAAA
The DNA here is from genome assembly GCA_002296455.1 of Caryophanales bacterium UBA782. Taxonomy (GTDB): domain Bacteria; phylum Bacillota_I; class Bacilli_A; order RFN20; family CAG-826; genus UBA4951. The sequence continues at coordinate 9,281 of DBJG01000073.1, forward strand.
ATGTAAAAAATGACTAAATAAAGAGATGAAAGCGAAACGTCGGCATTAAAAGTGGAGACTTCCTTCAGCGATGATTTTCCCCGACTTTCTGTCGAGAAGAATGAGCTGTTTTCCGAAGAAAGAGAGTTTCGCCTTCGCGCCGATTTTATAATCGACTCCGCCAAAGATGACCGCGGTGATGATGAATTCGCCAATGCGTAATTTCACCGTGGTTTCCATGCCGGTTGGAAGAGCGCTATAAATCTCGCCCTCGAATGCCCCGGTTTCGCTTAGTTCAATAAATTCAGGACGAATGCCAAGAATATAGACATCGTCTCCGATATCATGTTCCTCTTCCGCAGTAATCGCTCCATTGACTTTCTCGATGCGGTAATTGAAGGCGCGGTCGGCGTTATCTTTTTCCACCGCTCCTTTTTTCAAGAGCTTTTCTTTTTTCTCGCTTTCCTCTTGCTTCATTCTTTCATCGCGTTTCTTTGAAAAATCTTCGATATTGAGAGGGTTATTGGGAAGAAACGTCGCCTGAAGCGTATCGTCGAAGAAGGAAAGCTTGAGATTTTTCCCCTCTTGTTTCACTTTTGTTTCAACAAAGTTGATGCTTGGGTTCCCAATGAAATCGGCAACGAAAAGATTGCTTGGCGCGCGATAGACATCAAGGGGCGCGTCATATTGCTGGAGAACGCCATTATTAATTAAGCAGATTTTCGTTGCGAGAGTCATCGCCTCTTGTTGGTCATGAGTGACATAAACAAACGTAGAGCCCGTAGAGATGTGAAGACGCTTAAGTTCGCTCCTCATTTCTAGCCGTAATTTCGCGTCAAGATTGCTTAAAGGCTCATCCATGAAAATTACTTTTGGCTCAGGCGCTAAGGTTCTAGCGATGGCAACGCGTTGTTGCTGACCGCCTGATAGTTCACTAGGATAACGGTCCATGAATTCCCCAATTTTAACGACGCGTGCGACATGACGAACCCGCAAATCAATCTCTTCTTTATCGAGCTTTCGATTCTTTTTCACTACTTCCTCATTTAATAAATATTCCCCTTTTTCGTTGAGTGAAAACCCTTTGTTTTCGACGCTTTCAAGCACAGCATCGGCTTTTTCCTCATATTCTTCACGCTTCTTTTTGACAAAGGAGGCGAGTTCATCTCCTTCTTTTCCATGAATCCCTAGAGAGAAAAGCTCTTTAGCGGCGTAGCTCGATATCTTAAATTCATCGATCAAAAAGCGAATGGCTTTTTCGGCGATGACATGACCTTTTTTGTCATAGCAATAATGGACTTGCTTTTTGATTCTTTCTGGTTCGCTGACGGCTTTTGAAAGAGCGATGAATTTGTTGTATTCGGTTGAAACAAGAGGCATTTCTCCTTGCACTTCTTGCAAACCGAAAACAATGTTTTTGTATACCGTCATATGCGGCCATAACGCGTAATTTTGGAACAGAAATCCAACATTGCGCTTATTCGCAGGGACATTAATTCCGCGTTCACTATCGAAAACGACTTCGTCTCCAATTGTAATGCGACCGCTTGTCGGAGTTTCTAAACCTGCAATCATGCGAAGCGTGGTCGTTTTGCCGCATCCAGAAGGCCCTAATAAAGTGACGAAAGAACAATCGTCCATCGTTAAATTTAAATCATCCACCGCATAAAAGCCTTTCCAGCGTTTGGTGACATGTTCCAAGACAATTTTCGGCATCTTTCTTCCTCCGCATTTTACTATTTTCCGAAATGGGCGAAATCGCCACAAATCCTTATGAATGACGAATGGCGTAATTATAAACGCTCGTTGACAAGAAGGGAAAAGAAAGGCTTTGCTTATTGAATGTGGACCGTAAAAGTAGTGCCTTTATTTAATTCGCTTTCCACGTCAATGGAGAAATTATAATAAGAACAAACGTATTTCGCGATGGCAAGCCCTAAGCCTGTGCCGCCATTTTTGCGGCTGCGGGCCTTATCGACTCGATAAAACCGCTCAAAGACGCGCGAACAATCTTCTTTCTTCATGCCAATTCCCGTGTCGATAATTTTCACAAGATGATTTTTTTCGTCTTCAACAATGTCGATAGAACCACCATCTTTGTTATAACGAATCGCGTTTTCGATAAGATTACGGAAGAGTTTATCAAAGTCGTCATCGTTCATTTTGACAATCATGTTGCTTTGATGATGATGAACACTCAGATGCTTTTCCATAATCATTAACTCATCCGAAGCGAGAATCTCCTCGATAGAAGAAGATAGATCGATTTCCTCAATGGGGCGAAGACTTTCGTTTTCAAGGCTTGAAAGCGTGAGCATGTCCATAATAATTTTGTTCATTCTCTTCGCGTCTTTAATGGTCTTTTCCGTCGCTTTTCCGATTTCCACAGGGTCGGTAATAATGCCGTTACGAATCATTTCTTGATAGCCAAGGATGGAAGTAAGTGGGCTTTTTAATTCATGAGAAGCATTTGCGAAAAAATCACGTTTCATTGATGAACTGTTGTAATTATCGGTAACGTCTACGAGTAACAAAGACGCCCCATTGACTCTTTCCCCTTGGGTCCAAGAGAAATCGAGCGGTTCAATCGCCGTTTCAAAAACGCGGTTTCCGATGGTCTCAAAGGTCAAGGAAGGAATGAGCGTCGTCATCGTTAGATGGGCTTTTCTCGCTAGGCCAGGGTCGACTTGATCAAGGAAAGAAGCATCCTCATTTAAAGCTTTATTATGAGGAACACCGAAAATCTCAGAAGCTTTTTTATTGAACATTTCGACTTTAAAATCGCCATTGATGACAATGAGAGCTTGTGAAAAAGAATCCAAGATGAAATCGTTCTTTTGGCGCGCCAACTCGGCTTCTTTCAGTTCTTTATCGACCGCCTTGCGCGATTGACGGACGGCTTTGGTGAGCAAATCGATGGAGTCTTCGTATTTTGCATCGGTAGAAAGACCGCCTACCTCTTGGAGCTTACGGACTTGACTATGAAGCGCTAAAAAGGAGTTACGGAGCTTTTTGCGTCCGTAAAGATAGCTGAATAATAGAGCGAGGAATAGAACAGGTGTCCCGATTTCAAGGAAATAGCGGCATAACAATAAGCTCATCGGGTACTTCTTTCCATAGCGGACGAGATTGCCGAAGATTGAAGAGGCGCGAACGCGATACAAAGAACCGTCAATCCACTGCTCTTTTTCAAAGTAAGCTGGTGAAAAGTCGCTTTTTCCCTTTATCCCGTCGGAAGGGCGATTCGAAAAAACCTCTCCCGTATTTGCTAAGCACACTGCAATGTATTTATCGCCAGATTTTGTGGCAAATTCCAGCAAGCCAGAAAAATCGTCTTTGCGGAAATAGCCGGTCACTGTTTGCTCATAGTTCGCAAATGAGGCATCAAAGTCTTTGGTTCCGACAAGGAAAGCGGATAAAAAGCCACCAAGATACAAAAAGAAACTGAACAAATAAATGAATAAATCACGTAACGAAATGGTGTTTTTATTCATTGCTTACCAATTTGTAACCGCTCCCATAAATCGAAACAAGAACGTTCTCCCCTAACGCGATTAATTTATTCCTTAGGGCCCGAATGTGCATGTCCAGCGCTTTTCCACTCGCTCTTTTCGCGTCATCATACAAAGCGATAGCGAGCGATTCACGCGATATTGTTTTGCCAGGATTTTCCATGAAAAGTTTCATCACGGCATATTCGCTAGGTGTGAGGGGGACGCTATGTCCTTTCACCATAAACGCTTTAGTTTCTTGGTCCATCGACAAATCACCTGCGACAAGTAATGTTGAGGCTTTATTGTGACGAAGATGGGCATTCACGCGACTCATAAGCTCTAATAAATCGAATGGTTTTTCCAAGTAATCGTCAGCACCAAGATCCAACGCAGTAACTTTGTCTTTAATGAGATGTTTAGCGCTGATGACGATGATTTCAATGTCATTATTTTCACGATTCGAGCGAATCTCGGAAATGATTTCGTTTCCTTGAATGCCCGGCAGCATTAAGTCAAGGAGGACGAGATCTGGCTTTCTTTCGTGAAACGCTTTTAAAAAGCTCTCCCCGTCGGGAAAACTAATAATTTCATACCCTTGTTTTTTTAAGGTAAGCGAGATGATTTCTGCAATATCGTTATCATCTTCCACGCTATAGATTAAGTAATTGTCAGTCATATTTTTACTCCCTTTATTTCCTAAGATTTATTTGAGTTTCGGAATCATATTCAGTGGCCAACGCGGCTTTGAAAAACGTTTGGTAAGCGAAGGATCACATCCATCATGGCACAAAACGCCCACAAAGGAATGAAGATCGAGATTTGTGTCCTCGCCATTTCTTGCTTTTTTGATGAAGGGAAGAACCATCAAGAAATCTTTTTTGGCTCGATTCATGAGGTCGAAGAAGGATTCCGTGTGGCTTGCGCCGCTTATCATGTCTGGCCAAGAGCAATGACATTCGTTTAAGAAATCCACGGAAAGAAGCTTCTTAGGGATACGCCACGGAATATTCATTGCCGCAGGAAGAGAATTCTTCCCCATAATAAGCGTAATAAATGCCTTGGAAAGAAGATGAGGCGTATTGGTCATTCTTAGAATCGCGCGATAATCCTTGACGGATTTGCTAAAGGTGTCTTTTTGAATGGACGAATCTTTTAATGTTTCCTGATTTGTTTTGAACCAAAGCAAACTGATGCTATCGAGCTGCTTTTTAGAAAGAGAAAGATATTTTTGAGGGCGTGAAGTATACGTTCCTTTTTTGTGGCTCAATAAGGAGTCGATCATCGTCTCAAAGTAGGTGTGAAGGGTGCTGTAGCGTTTTGAAAGGACAGGGTCACTACTGAATCCGCTCGCGGGAAAAATATAGGCATGGCACTCACGGTCGAGGGAATAATGGAGCCATAGTCCTTCAATATAGGCGAATAATAAATCTTTATCCGCGCCGCTTTCACTCGCGATTTTCATCATCGTTGCATAAAACGGAGCGATATCGGTATGATGCAAGAAACTTCCGAAAGCGTTCACGCTCAAATAGTCTTTGCTTCTCCTTTTCCATGGGCGTTGTCCGTAAAAGAAGAAAGGGTCAGGACCCTGTGAGCCCAAGAAAATGGCCTCATCAAATCCTTTCGAGCAGGAAGGAAGCATTTCAAGCGCGAATGTGTAGTGTGTCAAAATCGCTGGCATCAGTCGTCCTCTCCTAACGCTTCAAGTCCTTTTTTGAATTCGGTTTTCGTTGTTTTGATATTCTTAACAAAGAAGAAAATAACGAGCGCGATGGAAGTAGCAATAATCGCATAAACCGGAAGGAATCCCCAATCGAAGTTGTCATTCAATAATAGCAAGCCAAGCAAAGTCGGCGTGACCGTTTGGGCAGCCATACTCGACATGTAATAATAGCCTGTGAATTGACCGATTTTCTTTTTTGAACAAAGTTCCACGACCATCGGGAAACTATTGAGGTGGACAAGTGACATCCCGAACCCTTTTGCGCCCCACACGAGGTAAAGATACCAAGGGAAATCATAATAGCCTTTTTCCGTGTTGAAAGCGCCCCTACCCATCGTGTTTTGGAGGATAAGCCAAATAAGGAGGCCGAGCAAGCTGATAGATAAGCCTGAAACGATCGTCCATTTTCTGCCGATTTTAGAAGCGATGATGCCGCCAATTGCAAAGCCAATCACCGAACCAACGCCACCAACGATGGTCATAACCATATTAGAAGAGCTGCTCGTCCCTAAGAAATTGCGCGAATAATTGAGCATGAATGTGCCAATGCCGTTATCCGACATAAACCAGAAGAACTCGGCGCCCAAGATGAGAAAAAGCATAATCTTATTCGCTTTGCTCATTGGTTTTTCGGTATCGTTTTCAACCGAATCGATGACCGCGGCTTCTTTCTCCCCTTCTTCTAGTTGACTCGCGAGTTCTCTTTCTAGTTCGTTCTCGTGAATATTGAAGAAAAGAACAACTGCGGAAATCACCATTAGAACACTCGCAACGAGGAAGGGAACTTCAATTGCCCAAATGTTTCCATGAGCCCAAGTTTCGTTGCTTCCTTCGCCCAAATAATCCGTCAAAACGAAGACGATGCCCACGACGGTGGCAAAAGCTCCACCGATATAGCCCATGATATTGATGATGCCATTGGCTTTAGAGCGGAGCGGTTTTGGCGTAAGGTCAGGCATAAGAGCAACGGCAGGGTTGCGGTACATCATGGCGAAGCAAACAACAATCGCCATGAGAGAAATCACGCCTGCAACGTTATTAAAGTGGAACAAAACGGGAATGAAGGGAAATGCGACAGCACAAACAAAAGTCCCGACGAGAATATAAGGCATACGCTTCCCGATTTTCGTATGCGTTTTATCACTAAGTCTTCCAAATAAAGGCATCAAAATGAGCGCGGCCAAATTGTCCATCGCCATCACCATGCCGACAAGATATTGCACGTTTTTCGAATCGGTCTCCCCTAAAGCCCCCATGAATAGTTTCTCTAGGAAAGTCGGACACCAAGAGTCATAGACTTGCCATAGCAAAAGGATTCCGAAAAATGCGAATCCGATAATCATCGTGCGCTTATAATTCAGCTTAAGAGGTGCGCTCCCCCCTGTTTGTTTTGCGTTTTCCATACGCCACTAAGAATAGCTCTTATCCTTACTTTTGAAAAGCGGTCATTTTTATCTTAAATTGCGGTGTTCACTTTAATAATCATGAAAAAAGTAAGGAACATTCATCTTTTTCATGCCTTCTCCATGTCACGCAAACCCCTTTTTGAAAAGAAGAAACATCTATTTCTCTTTGTTTCATAGAAACCGATAGTCTAAGATATCTTTCGAAATCAATGTAATGTGAGGTTAATATCTATGATTAAATGTATGGCCGTCAACGCGGGGAGTTCATCGCTCAAGTACAAACTTTTTGAAATGCCAGAGGAAAAAGTAATCTGCTCTGGCAATGTCGAAAGAATTGGACATGAAGACGGCATTTTCGGTTTGAAGTACAATGGCGAAAAAGTGAAGAAAAGCCTTCCAATCATGGATCATAGCGTCGGCGTAGAACTCGTTTTGAACGCTTTGAAGGAATACGGAATCGTCAAAGACCTCGAAGAAATCAAAGTGGTCGGCCATCGTGTGGTGCAGGGTGGCAAATATTTCTCCAAATCCGCCTATTTCAATGAGGACACGGAAGAAAAGGTCACGAAACTCATCCCTCTTGACCCGCTTCACGCCCCAGCTCATCTTGTGGGGTTTAAGGCTTTTAAGAAGGCTCTCCCGCACGCCATCGCAATCGCCGTTTTTGATACGGCATATCACCAAACCATGGAAGCGGAAGATTATTTGTTCCCGATTCCATACGAATTAAGCGAAAAATACGATTGCCGCCGCTATGGCGCACATGGAACGAGCCACAATTACCTCGCAATCAAAGGGAACGAGGATTTCTTAGGCGGGAAAAAAGGAACAAGAATCATTTCTTGCCACCTTGGCTCTGGTGCTTCTCTTTGCGCCATTAAAGACGGCAAATGCGTCGCAACATCGATGGGCCTTACTCCACTAGGTGGAGTTATGATGGGAACACGATGCGGAGATATCGACCCAAGTGTCTACGATTATTTGTGCGATAACGCTGGCCTCACCCCAGATGAGTTATATGATATCTTGAACAAAAAGAGTGGATTCCTTGGCGTTTCTGGTATTTCAAATGATACTAGGGATATTGAAAAAGCGGCCGAGGAAGGAAATGAAAGAGCAATTCTTTCTATTAAACTTTGGGCACGCAGAGTCGCTGATTTTATCGGTTCATATTATGTCCGTCTAGGCGGCGCTGACTTGATCATATTTAGCGCTGGTGTCGGCGAAAATAGCGGCGTTTTCCGCAAAGCCGTCCTCGACAACATCAAAGAAGCCCTCCATCTAGATATCGATGAAGAACTCAATATGAAAATCCATGGCGATGAAGCTTTGATTTCTACTGCTTCTAGTGCTATTAAAGTCGCCGTCATCCCAACCGATGAAGAAGTCATGATCGCACGGGATTGCTATAAAGCATACGAGGGAACCTTATGAGCAAAGCCAATCCCATTCTTATCGCTTACGAAAAAGAACACAAAAAGCCCTTTTCTGATATTCGAAAGGCAATCGAAAAATACGATAGAATCGCTATTTTTAGGCATATAAAGCCTGACTATGACGCGATGGGGAGCCAGATGGGCCTATACACGTTCATCAAAGACAATTTTCCAAACAAAGAAGTTCATTTCCTTGGAGATAATCACGTTGCTTTCACGCCACGTCTTTTTCCAGAAACGGAACGTTTAAATGACGATTGGTTTTCCTCCCCCTTCCTCGCGATTGTCCTTGATGTTGGAGATCACGAAAGAATCGCCGACCCACGTTATGCAAAAGCGAGTTACATTTGTAAAATCGACCATCACCCCTGCAAAACCGAAATTGCCAAAAACCCTCTTTTGGACGAGAGTAGCGCAGCAGCCGCGGAACTCGTCACGACTTTTTTAGCCACTTGGAAAAACAAAATCCTTTCAAAAGAGGCTGCTCGTTATCTTTACATCGGCATCGTTGGCGATAGCGGTCGTTTCCAATATAGTAGTACAAGTGAGCGGACCTTTGCAGCAGCGATGGCGCTTTTAGAGACCGGGATTTGCATAAACGACATCTATTTAGCAATGTATGAGAAGAAAATCGATGATTTGAAAGTCACGGCCTACATTTTGAATCATTTCAATGTGTCCGCGCATGGAGTCGCTTACTATGTTCTCCCAAGTAAAATTCAAGAAGAACTCAAAATCACAAGCGAACAAGGAAAGGACAACGTGAACGTCTTCTCGAATATCCGCGGTATTAACGCATGGTGCTCCGTGACAGAGGACCCTAACCCAAAAGACTATTGTTGGCGAATCTCTATCCGCAGCAAAAAAGTTGACATTTCCCCTATTGCGTTCAAGTGGGATGGGGGTGGCCACCCCCAAGCAAGCGGGGCAAAAATCAAAAGCCTCGACGATTTAGACGCCTTCATTAAAGATCTTGACGATTTGTTTGCTTAATGTTTCCCCTTCTAAAGCTGGACGATGTCCGGCTTTTTTCTTTTTTATAGTGAAACGATATTGTGCGAATGAATGTGCATCAATTAAATTATTTCGCAAAAACGAACAATAATTGTTTACATTTATGGAAAAACGTTTATAAAAAGCTTATGAGGTACACGATACTCGTTGTGGGGTCGCTTCTTTTGTCTTTTGGCGAAAAAGCTGCAACTAAAATCGACGTAATGAAGACAAATCCGGAGGGGGTCTGCCCATCATCTAATTGTTCGGAGGTTCAAAAAAAGAAACGAGAAGATGAAACGGCAAGGATTTCTCTTCAAAATCCCTACAAGTTCAGTTCAAACATTAAAACATTTTTTCAGAACTTGTACACTTATAGCCCTGCCAATTCTCATGGGTCGTGTGGATATGTGTCATTAATTCAATTCATGTCCTACTTCGACACATTCTATAATGACTCAATCATTCCTGAGGCTTATGACCGGTCAAAAACCGATGCTTCAAGTGCAAGTGAAGCACTCGCTTCTTCTCCAGGTGTTTTAAGACAAAGTTACCCTGAAAATGGGACTCAGCTTTACAATTTTATACAAAATAATTACCAAAACGATTTTCAAATGCGGTTGATGAAAATCGCAAACGAAACTGACAATAAAATCGCAAACGAATATGAATGCGGTGTTGGGATGTGGCAGTATGATTCGATTTTGAGTTCGCTCTATAACAACAGTGCTTCCTATTTTATGGCTCATTATTATGACGAATATGCCAGTTCTCCAAATGCAGCTGCTTCAATAACGCAATTCGATTCTTATGTAAAAAATCAATTGGATGAAGGGAATCCGATCATTTTGCATATTGGTCAATTCGACGACGAAACGCAAACAATTAATAATTA
>DBJG01000073.1:19265-31333 GCA_002296455.1 Caryophanales bacterium UBA782
AATAATTATCATTCGGTGGTTGCTTATTATTACGATTCAGAGGGTATCCACTGTAATTATGGCTGGGGATCAGATTCAACTGACATCGTAATTCCGAGTGGCACCGTTATAACTAGTGCTTGTGAATTTAACAAATCTTTGTTTTCAGAACGGCATTCCAATAATTACGTCTATAATTCCAATTATTATTGCGGATGTGGTGATCATTTACACCACTACGAAGCTTACATTAGATTTAACGCTACATATCATACTGCTAGATGCGTTTGTGGATTCACGGTTCGCAAACAACACGTTTTTAAAGCATATGGTATAGATGATGGAGGGACTTGTGTCTACTGTGGTTATGAAAAATAAAAAAATATTCTTCTTATTAGGTTTATCGTTAATAGCGTCGTTAACTTCGTGCGGTAAAAGCCCTGAACCAATCGCTGTATTTGACGACAAGCAAAAACTTTCTTTCACGGAATTTAATCAAAATGCAGAAAATCTGATTATGAACGAATGGAAGACATTCTCGTATTTAGGGGAAGAAGTAAAATCGTTCAAAATCGATCAAAATGTGTCCTCCATAAAAGTCTATTCTTTTGTGAATTCTCCTGTGCTTCACGAAATCAAAGAAGAAGACGCGAAGGCAAACGAGGATGGAACTTTTTCCTTATCTTCTAATACTTATAGCGTTCTCAATTACCGCTTTTATGTTGCGACCATCACCGAGAAGAATTATTACCTTGGTTTCTCTTATGGCGCAAAAGACGTCACGGATGAGGTGCTTCCATCTTTATCGGCAAAGAAAGAGGATATCACTAAAATCAAGCGGGAACGCGTCATTGATTTAGAGCCAGGCGAGAAAAAAGAAGAGAAAACGCTAGATAGTGAGGAGGTGAAGGAAAAATATGCGAACGCATTCTTAGACGCAAGAATTTTCGCATTAAAGTATGGTTTTGCCCCAGGTTCCACTATTGACACCTACACAGTCACTCTCAAAAGTGGAAATGTGATTTCTTTCTCTTCTTCTCTCACTGAACTGCGAATCGGTAACAATCAATATCGAATCGATGGCGTCAATTATTCTGCTTTTTGCGAAGCGTTTAATTGATAGGCATTGTGTGACGATAGCAATGTCTCCCCCTCTAAATTACACTGAGGGAGAGGCATTTTTTTCGATAAAGGAAGGCAAAGAAGAGCACAAGTCATACTCTTTTCACAATGAAATCGGATTGATTTTTCCCATAGGGAAGGCTTTTTGGATTATACTAAATGTTATGTTTGTACCTCTTCACATCTATAGCGGATTCTCCTTCCTAAAAAGTGGACTTGTCGCAAGCAAAATCCCGCTTCTTGCTAAGAAACTAGGATATGATGCGGTCGGCATTTCCGATGTGTCTACGCTCAGCGGCTACGCTCCCTTTTTCCATGCATGCGAAAAAAGCGGCATCAAGCCCCTCTTCCTTATGGATGCAGAAATATTAGAAGGAACCTTAAGCGTGTTTGTTCTTTCGGAAGAGGGATATCGGAATTTGCTTCTTATCGAATTAGAAGCAAGTCGCGAACGTTTGACTCTTGAATTCATTAAGCAGAAACAAGACGGACTCGCGTTTATCTTGAATCCAGAAACGACATTCCTTCACCGCGATTACAAAGAGCAAGACGATAATAAAATCGCTTCTCGCTTAGCGACAATGTTCAAAGGCCTTCGTTCTTTGTATTTTGGTATCCCTTATTTGCCAAACGAACCGGAATTTATTGCTTTTTTGCGTAGTTTCACGGAGAAATACCCTTACGAAACCATCGCCTTCCCTTTTATCGCGTATGAAAAGGAAAACGATGCAATCGTGACAAGCATCACTCGGGCAATCGACGCCCATGAGGTGATTGAAGAGAAAGAAAGAAGCGGAACCGCCTACTTTTTGTCGCCAAATATCATTTCGAATTACTATACCCCTGCTGAAATCAAAATGACGGAGACGCTCAAAAGCCATTCTTCTTTTTTCTTAATCAAAAAAAGAGGCACTCTCATCCATTTTGAAAACGAAGAAGGATTGTCCAGCGAAGAATATCTGCAAAAGAAAGCGCTCGAAGGCCTAAAAAAGAAAATTGCGTTTCCCAATCAAACATACATTGCTCGTCTCGATTATGAACTCAAAATCATTTGCGAGATGGGCTACGCCGATTATTTTTTAGTCGTGAGCGATTATGTTCATTTTGCCAAAACTCACAATATCCTCGTAGGGCCTGGAAGAGGATCAGGACCCGCTAGCCTCGTTTCTTTCGCTCTTGATATTTCCACCATTAATCCTATTAAAAGCGGGCTATTATTCGAACGCTTTTTGAATCCAGAACGAAAATCGATGCCTGATATCGATGTCGATTTCGAAGATACAAAACGCGATATGGTCATTGCGTATTTGCAAACTAAATATGGAAAAAACCGTGTGAGTAGAGTGTTAGCAACCCAAACCATCGGTGCGAAAGAAGCACTTCGTGATATTGGAAGGGTTTACGACTACGAAGAACGAGAAATCAGTCTCATTGCAAGCACAATCCATAACGACCGTTTATCACTTCGGCAAGACTACCGTTTTTCGCCAGAATTCAAAAAACTCATCGATAGTGATCCTTATTATCTACAAATCGTTTCTTTGGCGGCGAAAATCGAAGGATTGCCCCGTCAAGCCGGGCTTCACGCCGCAGGAGTGATTCTCAATAACGAGCCCTTGGAAAATGTTATCCCAATCAAAGAGGAAGAGGGAGTAGATTACGTTGGATGTCTAGAGAAGGATTATCTTGAAGAGCAAGGCTTCTTAAAGATGGACTTACTTGGCTTAACCAATCTCTCTTTAATTGACTTAATGCTCGAACTCATTCGTAAAAACGAAGGTATTGATCTTCATTTCGAGTCCATTCCTTTCGACGATAAAGAATCGATTTCGCTCATAAAAGAGGGAAAGACAATGGGCATTTTTCAAATGGAAAGCGCGGGAATGAGGCGTGCGATTAAAGAAATCGAACCCACCACTTTTGAAGACATCGCTGCCTTAGAGGCTCTTTTCCGTCCAGGCCCAATGGAATCCATTCCCGTTTACGCAAGAAGAAAAAAAGGCTACGAGAAAGTGCATTATCTCGACCCTGCCCTTGAGCCGATTCTTTCTTCGACGTATGGAATCATCGTCTATCAAGAACAAATAATGCAGCTCACCCAGGCCGTTGCCTCCTTTTCTTTAGGAGAGGCGGACCTTTTCCGACGTGCGATTTCTAAAAAAGACGCCGAAAAGTTACATGCTTTAAAAGGAAAATTCATCGATGGTTGCATCAAAAACGGGCGCGATGAAAAACTTGCGAATGATTTGTTTTCTCTCATCGAGCGTTTTGCGAATTATGGTTTCAACAAAGCGCATGCGGTCAGTTATGGCGTTTTAACCTGTCGGATGGCTTATCTAAAAAAGCATTATCCAATGGAATTCTATTGCGCCGTACTTGATGCCATGAGCGTTGGTGATGCGAAATTCTTGAACACAATTGCCGAGTTAAAAGAACTTGGCATTCGCTTAAAATGTCCTGACGTGAATCGCTCTTCACGTGGATATGAAATAGAGAATGGACATCTTTTGCTTCCTCTATCCGCGATTAAAAACATGCAAAATAATTTCCTCTCCGGACTACTGGATGAAAGAATAGAAAATGGGCCCTTCAAGAATTTAGCCGATTTTGTCATTCGAACCAAACGATTCGGGCTCACTTTGCCTTTGTTCATCCGCCTTGTTGACGCGGGTGCATTCGATTGCTTCAAGATTAATCGAGCGAGTTTACGCGCAAGTGGATATCGCTTTCTCAAATACGCGGAGATGATGGGAAGTAACGAAAACGAGCGCCTATTCGATTTAGGAATTGAAGAACCGGAAATTGATGTTCAAACAGCAGACCCTCGAGAAGACTTAGATGCGGAATACGACGCGTTAGGAATGATGGTAAGCGGTTCCCCATTGGACTTTTATCAAAATGTTTTAAAGCAAAGGGGGGCCATTCCGCTTCTATCGTTAGCAAGTCATGGTACCCGCTTCTTGACCGCTGGCATTATCGGTTCAATTCGCGTCATCACCACGAAAAAAGGGAACCAAATGTGCTTCTTGGATGTATATGATGATGTTGCGAAAGCATCTTTCACGCTCTTCCAAGACGCTTATCAGCTTTCTTTTAAGAGTTTGAAAGAAGGTAATATCGTGCTCATCCAGGGACGCGTTGATCAAAGAAAAAATGGCTATTTAGCCGATAAAGTAGAAACGTTAGGAGAATCAAATGGATAAAATCATCGTCATCGACGGCAATAGTTTACTGTTCCGCGCCTATTACGCGACCAGTTACGGAGATTCCTCTTCGATCATGCGGACGAAAAGCGGAATTCCGACAAACGCGATTTTCGCATTTGCGAATATGCTTTCCAAGATTCTCTCGTCTTTTAAAAACGGAGAAGGCATTTTCATTGGATTCGATAGTGATAAAGAGACCTTCCGTAAAGAAGAATTCAAAGATTACAAAGCCAATCGCGCCCCCTGCCCAGAAGATCTGAAGCCTCAATTCCCGATTTCGCGCGAATTATGTCAGGCGCTCGGCATTGTTTATTTCGAAAAACATGGCATTGAAGCTGACGATATCTGTGGAACGGTCGCAAAAGAAGCGAGCAAAAAAGGATATCAAGTCATGGTTTACACAAGCGACCATGACTATCTCCAGCTAATCGATAAAAACATCAAGGTTTCTTTGCTCAAAGTCGGTTTGTCCTCCATGGAAGAATTTGATGAAAACCACTTATATGAGAAGCTTGGTTTGACCCCTTCTCAAATTATCGATTTCAAAGGACTCCGTGGCGATTCAAGCGATAATTATCCAGGTATTCCAGGGATTGGTGACAAAACGGCGACGAAGCTAATCCAGGAATTTGGTTCTTTTGATTCTGTCATCGAAAACGCCGAAAATGGAAAGATCAAAGGGAAACTATGTGAGAAAATCGTTTCTGGGAAAGCGCTAGGTGAAGCAAGCTATCGTTTGGCGCGTATCAAAGTCGACGTTAGTTTGCCCTTCTCAATCGAGGATTTGTCTTACCAAGGCTATGATTTTTCCGCGTTAAACGCGTTCGCCCAAAAATACGAATTGAAGCAGCTCCTAGCGCGCCTTCCCGTTTCTCTTAAGAAAAGCAGCGCGAATTCAGCTACGCTACAAATCAAAACAATTAATACTTTTAAAAATGTTGATATTCCGTCTCTTGTCGGCTTATCACTTGATATCGATTTTTCCGCTTATCACGACGATAAGCCACTTGGTGTAGCGATATCGACGGGAGAGGAGACCTATTACGAAAGTTTGGAGGAGATGAAGAAAGACTCATCACTCAAAGCAATGTTGGAAAATCCGAAGATTCATAAATCCGTTTATGATGGGAAAGCCACGATTTACGCGCTTCATACGCTAGGAATTGAAATCAATGGTATCCAAGATGACTTACTTTTGGCTGGATATTTGCTCGACAGTTCTCTTTCTTCTCGTCCTGACCTCATCTACGGGGCGTTCGGAGTGGATATTGAAGAAAGCAAAGAAAAAACCGTTTCGCTTCTTTCTTTTGATGAAAGTAGTCCAAGCAAAACGGGCAAGATGGCTTATTACGCGCTTTCCCTGCTTTCAAAATTAGAGAAATCGCTCAAAAGTGTCGATGCTTATTCACTCTATCGAGACATTGAGATGCCTCTTATGAAAGTTCTAGCGAAAATGGAAATCGAAGGATTCCCACTTCACAAAGAAAAGTTAGAAGAATATGGCAAGACATTCGCCTTCAAAAAGAAATACGCGGAAATAGAGACATATCAAATTGCAGGCGAGCACTTCAATTTGAACTCCCCTAAGCAAATTGCACATATCCTTTATGAGAAAATGAATCTCCCTCACGCGAAAAACGCCGGAACAAGCGTGGAAGACCTTATGGCGATTTATGAGGAATCCCCCATCATCGAAAAAATACTCGAATACCGCAAATACGCAAAACTGCTCGGAACATATATCGATGGACTCATTCCGCACATTAAAGAGGATGGAAAAATTCATAGCTATTTCAACCAAGCTCAGACCACGACCGGACGTCTATCCTCTTCTTCACCGAATTTACAAAACATCAGTGCGCGCGATGAAGAAGGAAAGCAAATTCGTAACGCGTTCTATTATGACGATCCTTCGATTCGCCTCATGTCACTCGATTATGGACAAATCGAGCTCCGTCTCCTTGCCGCGTTAAGCGGATGCAAAGCCTATATTGATGTGTTTAGTGGTGGTCATGACGTTCATTCGGAAACCGCACGCCGTATTTTTGGCCATGAGGATATTACCGATTCAGAACGGAGACGCGCAAAAGCGGTCAATTTCGCCATTATTTACGGCACGAGTGACTTCGGCTTATCACAACAAATCGGCGATTCCCCAAAAGAAGCGAGAAGAATCATCGAGTCTTTCTATTCTTCCTATCCCGAAGTTAAAGCGTTCCTTGAAAAAGTAACCCATGAAGCGACGAGCCAAGGATACGTCACGACGATGTTCGGAAGACGCCGCTATCTCCGTGAAATCAATGATCCGAATTTCATTAAACGCGAGGCCAGTAGAAGAGCAGCACTCAATGCTCCTGTTCAAGGAAGCGCGGCCGATTTAATCAAAATCGCAATGGTGAAAATTGACCAATACCTTCAGGAAAAGAAACGAAAAACAAAAATGGTTCTTCAAATCCACGACGAGCTCATCTTTGCAGTCCCTCTCGATGAATTAGAAACAGTCGAAAAAGATATTAAATCCATTATGGAAAACGCTGTCCCCCTTCCTGTGAAACTCACCGCCGAAGTCGGAATTGGCAAAAATTGGTACGAGGCGAAATAACCATGCCAGAACTTCCAGAAGTTGAAACAGTAAAGCGAATTCTCGAACCGATAATTCAAGGAGAAACCATCCGTTCTATCGATATTTACAGAGAGAAGAATATCCTAAACGGCAAAGACAAGTTTCTCCAGTCTCTCCTTGGGGAAACGTTTTTGGGCGTGTCTAGACGTGGCAAATATCTGATTTTCCATCTCACCCATAAGAAAGCGATTATTGCTCATCTTCGAATGGAAGGAAAATACGAAGAGGGTAGAGAGAGTGAGCCACCCCACAAGCATGATATTCTCCGTTACGTTTTCGTTTCGGGGAAAACACTCCGTTACAACGACGTGCGCACATTTGGCACAATCGAATTTCGACTAGAGAAAGATTTATATTCATTGCCTCCTTTGTCACGTCTTGGAAAAGAACCTTTTGATATTACTCCGATAGAGCTATTCGAAAAACTCCAAAAAAAGAATTGCCCCATCAAAGAAGCGATTATGGATCAAAGCGTCATCGCTGGAATCGGAAATATCTATGCCGACGAAATCCTTTTTGCCTCCTTTTTATACCCATTAAAAAAAGCGAATACTGTGACGAAAAAAGAAGCAAAAAGTATCGTGGATTCCTCCACTAGAATCCTTTCACTTGCAATTCAAGAAGGTGGCAGCACAATCCGAAGTTACCATCCAAAAGAAGGAATGAATGGCAATATGCAAAACGAGCTTTTTGTCTATGGAAAAAAGGGAAAGCCATGTCCCCGCTGCCTCTTCCCGCTTCGTAAGATCGTTGTCGGAGGAAGAGGAACGACCTATTGTCCAAACTGCCAAAGGGGCGATAAGCCTATCGTCATCGGCGTCACCGGCCCTATTGCAAGTGGAAAAAGTGAGGTCGCCCACTATTTGGAAAGTAAAGGGTATTCCCATCTAGACGCGGATGCGATTGTGACTGCGCTTTATCAAAAGCCAAGCGTTTTAAAAAGAATTCAAACGATTTTTGGCGATTATGCCGTCAAGAATGGCATTTTGGATCGCGTATATTTGCGAGAATCAATCAATGAATCGCCCGAAAAGAAGGCAAATTTAGAACATTTCATTTGGCCGCTCGTGTATCGAAAAATCGAACAAGACATTCAAAAAACACAATGTAATCGCATTTTATTAGACGTACCTTTTTTGATTGATTCACCATTAGAAAAAGAATGCGACGCCATTATTTATATCGAAGCGGATCCTTCCATTCAAAGAAAACGCATTATTGCACGTGGAAAAGACCCGATTAGTTCTTTAAAAATGAACGCTTCTTTCCCTCGGGAGAAGGCCAAAAGCAAAGCGAATATCATCCTTGACGGAAATGGAACCAAGGAAGACTTAAGAAAACAAATCGACCACTACTCTTTTCTATAAATAGTTTTGAACTCCATCATGGAGGTAATGAACACCGTCGATTTTCGATTCAATGAGTGTGGACAATCTTTTCGCGATGATACTTCCGGCACGAGAAGTGCCGTAAAGCGTTTTTATTTCGTCTAAGGAATAATCACTAGTGAAAAAGGTAGGCAGATTCTTTTTCGCACGATAACTAAGTAATGGCATCAAAATCTGATCGCGCACATAATCGCTTTTGTATTCATTTCCGAAGTCATCCAAAACAAGTATCTCGGAGGTGGCAACTTGATTCATCGTTTTTTCAAAGAGCGGTTTATTTTTAATCGAAAGGTTTTTAAATTCGTCGAAGCGTTTCACACAGTCAAGAAAAGCGATTGAATAGCCAAATCGGACCAAACGATTCGTCATCGCGATGGCTAGCATCGATTTGCCTACGCCCGTATCACCGCACAAATACAACCAAGGATGCAATTTATCTTGGATTGCACTCGCACATTTCCTTGAAAGAAATTTCGCATCTTCTTTATTTGGCATTCTTTCAAGAGAAAGAGAAAGCGATTCTTCAGGAAAGTCGCGATATAAATAGCCGTTTTTTATTTTTTCTTGTTCCGCTAAAAACGCACAGTGGCCATATGTCCGATTCAAAACTCCACTGTCATCGATAAACAAATCCATCGTGTGGAAAGGGGGGTTTGAGGTACAGTGATCCATCCCTTTGCATCCTTTACAAGCGTGCATCGACTCTTGACATGCCAAAAATAGAGGAATGTTCTTTTCCACAAAAGAAGCATCAACATGAAGTTCGTTCATCTTTTTCCGAATGAATGGGTCCGTCAATAAGGAATTCATGACATCAGAAAAACCGATGGACGAAACAGGCTTTATTTTTTCGCTTTCTTCTTTGCTCGTCTTCATTTTTAGCCTTTCTTAATTCCAGCGAAAATATCGTCAAACGAAACGTCGTCTTTTTCTTCTACACCAGAATTATTGGTATCATTTGTTAATTTCTTTTTCGTCTCTTGAAGCGGGCTTTTATTAGAAGAAGATTGTTTCTTGCATCTTGTCTTCGTGAAATAATTCATCGCATCAATCGCCGTTTCGATTCCTTCTCTAACTAAAGAGGCGGCAATCTTTTCTGTGTAGGCCTTTGGAAGCGCATTGTTTTTTAAGGACAATACATAAAATAGAAGCGCGTTAGTCACCTCACTATTGAGCCCCATATCCAAAGTGAGTTCCTCAATCAGTGACATATCGCTGGGAGCAGGTTTGTTTCCTTTTTGGAAGGAAGAAAGAAATTCAATCGGGGACATTCTTTGCATTTTTCGAATCATCCTCGCTAAGCCGCTATCCCCTTGAACCGACACTTTTATTTTCTTCTCTTCTTCAGAAGCCAATTTCAAGTAATCAAAACGGGCGTTTTCTTTACAAACAGCTAATAAAGAGTCGCGCTTTAAGCGATTGCCGAAATCGGCTTTTTCGTCGAAAGAGGAATTTACAAAATCCGCCAACGTGTCAATGCTATACCCATAAAGCCCTTGAACGCGCTCTATATAGTTGATTTCTTGTTGCGAAAAAGACGTTGATTTATAGCGGTTGTCAATTACTTGAAGGGCTTTGATAAACCCGTTGAAATCAAAATTCAATTGAGAGGTTCCTGTTTTCTTTCCACCGCTAGCAAGAATGCTTTGAACGTACTTCCCATCATTGAGATCTGGAGAAAAATAGCGGACAAACGTCATCGAAACGTCTTTAAAATCCTTCGGTTTCTCATCGAAGGTATAACGCTTTGCCAGTTTTTTGGCGTCCTCTTCCCCGATGTATTTTGATAACGTGCCGGCAAAAAGCGGATCTTTGAAGAAAGAACGCGGAGAGTGCGGAGCGTAAAGACAATAAGAAAAGAGGCGGAAAGAATCGCTCGCTCCTAAATACGTTGATACAAGAGAAACCGCTTCAAGCGCGTTGAGTGCACTCACCACTTCGCCGACGGAAAGGCCCGTATTTCGTAGTAGTTTTTCATGATTTGTCGCCATGCCAGACTTCTCTTCGAAAAACGCGAAATAAAGCGCAATCGCTTTCGCTCCAACAAGAGGCATATACAAATCAAGCACCACTTTTCGGTCAAAATCGCTTAATGGGGAGAGCTTTTTTACCTCATACAAATCGTTTATCGCTAAGTCATTCACCATAACTTTTCTATTCTATCATTATTTCGATATTCTCTCGTAGTGTTTCCTCCTGAATTTTCTTGAAATGATTTCCATTCATTTACACGAATGTTTAGCAAGAAATGATTGATTCTTAAGAAAAACTACGTTTATGGCTTTCTCATAGAGAAAAATAAGTACATAATTAAGCGGATTATTGTCGAGGAGAATAAAAAATGGTTAAAAGAATTGGGATCTTGACTTCCGGCGGTGATGCACCAGGAATGAACTGCGCGATTCGCGCCGTGGTACGTGCCGGGATGAGCTATGGGCTCGAGGTGTATGGTATTTACGATGGATATCGCGGGTTAGTAGACGGGGAGATCGTCAAATTAGACCGCGGATCGGTCAGCAACATCGTGAATCGTGGAGGAACGATTCTTCGTACGGCCAGACTTCCAGAATTCAAAATGGAAAATGTTCGCGAGAAAGGCGTCGAGCAATTAAAGAAATTCGGAATTGAAGCGCTTGTGGTCATCGGAGGAGATGGCTCCTATATGGGTGCAAAGAAATTAACGGAAATGGGTATTAACTGTGTTGGACTTCCTGGCACAATCGATAACGATATCGCGTCGACCGATTACACAATCGGTTTCGACACTTGCTTGAACACAGTTTGTGATTGCGTCGATAAAATCCGTGACACTACTGAATCTCATGGTCGCTGCGCCATTATCGAAGTTATGGGGAACCACTGCGGCGATGTCGCTTTATTCGGCGGTTTAGCGGAAGGCGCCGATATGATTATCACCCCTGATCATCCAATTCCTGAAGAGGAAATCTTTAGAAATTTAAAGGAACTTCACGATAACCACGCCGATCGCCGTGCGATTGTTATCGTAAGCGAGAAGCTATACCCAGACCTCCACGCTTTTGCAAAACGTGTGCAAGAAGCTACTGGCTTCGATACAAGAAGTGATGTACTTGGACATGTTCAGCGTGGCGGCGCGCCAAGCGCTTTCGACCGCATCCTTGCAGCAAGGATGGGTGCTTATGCTGTTGATTGCCTTTGCGAAGGAAAAGGCGGAATCTGCATTGGCATCGTAAATAATAAAATCGTCGATTACGATATTTATGAAGCGTTGTCTTTACCTCGCGATAAACACGTTTCGATGCTCCGCCTTATCGACTTGCTCAAATAAGGACGACGTTTATGTTCTTAGTTACCAATAAGAAAACGAAAATCATATGCACGATCGGCCCCGCAAGTGAAACGCCTGAGACGATTTATGCTTTATACAAAGCGGGCATGAACGTCATGCGCGTTAATTTCAGCCACGGCACGCATGAAGAACAGCTAAAGAAAATAAATATCGCACGTAGCTTTGAAAACTTATATGGTATCTACCTTCCCGTTGCTCTTGACACCAAAGGACCTGAATTAAGGACGGGCTATATGGAAAATGGGAAAGTCATCGTAGATAAAGGCCAAGTCATGCGCGTTTCCATGACTCCGATGATTGGGAATAAGGAAAAGTTCTCTTGTTCTCATCCTGGCTTATTTGACGATGTGAAAATCGGTGACACGATTTTAATCGACGATGGCAATCTCGAAATGGAAGTCATCGATAAAGACGAAAAGAAT
>DBJG01000073.1:31395-34338 GCA_002296455.1 Caryophanales bacterium UBA782
GAAAGCGCTCAACAACCACTACATTAAAGACCAAAAAGGGATGAACTGCCCGATGTCGCGTCTTTCAATGCCTTTCATCAGTCCGCAAGACGAGAGCGATCTCAAGTTCGGATGCGAGCAAAACGTTGATGTGATTTTTGCTTCTTTCACGCGTCGCCCCGAAGATATCATCGATATCAAAAACACCATCAAAAAATACGGGAACCCTTCTATCCCGGTCATTGCGAAAATTGAAAATCCAGAAGGAGTTATGAAGATTGAGGACATCATCAAAGTGAGTGATGGCATCATGGTCGCACGTGGCGATTTGGGCGATGAAATCCCACCACAAGAAGTTCCTCTCGTTCAACGAAAAATCATCAAATTGTGCCGTAAATATGGGAAACCCGTCATCACGGCAACGCAAATGCTCGATTCTATGACCACTCATCCGCGCCCAACACGCGCAGAAGTGAGTGACGTTGCCACTGCGATCGATGAAGGAAGCGACTGTGTCATGCTGTCTGGAGAAACCGCAAGCGGTGCTTATCCGGTTGAATCCGTGGCGATGCAATCTTCTATCAGCGAAGCCATGGAGCGGGAGCTCAATTACGAATCGCTTGCTCAACAGGCATACGAAACAAGCGAAGCGACCAATAACGACGCGATTGCTAACGCGATTGCAAACACCGCTTTGCTCATCAAGGCGAAACTCATCATTAATTTTTCACAAACCGGTAATTCCTCCAAACGTCTTTCTAAAGCGCGCCCATGTTGCCCTGTCATTTCTGTGACAAATAGCCGTAAGGCTTGCCTTGAATCGGCCTGGTACTGGGGCCTATATAGTGTCTTAATCAAAACCCCAATGCCTGATTTTATCGAAGAAATGGAAGCGAAAGCATTGAAAGTCGCTCGTGACTTAGGTTTAAAGCAAGGAGATCAAATCATTCTTGCTGGCGGCACCCCCACTGGCGTTGGTCAAACCAATTTCATGCGTATATTGACCGTAAGCAAAGTGGAAGATTTGGATTAATGAAGAAAGTCATTGCTTTGGATATCGGTGGAACAAACACTCGCGTTGCATTGATCGATGAGCAATATCACATTCTTTCAGAGTTCATCCGTCCGACCGCTAGAGGGAGTACGGATGCTTTTTTCGAAAATGTCGCTCTCACGATTGATGGATGTGTCAAAGATTTCACGGATGTCACCGCGCTGGCGATGGGCGTTCCCGGACGTGTCCGTTATGACGGATTTATTGCCGCTCTTCCAAACGTTCACATCGAAAATATCCCTCTAGCAGAATTCTTATCTCAACGTTATCGTTTGCCCGCTTATGTTTTAAATGATGCGGAAGTCGCCGCTCTAGCAGAAGCGAACTTAGGTGCATATCGAAATGCGAAATCTCTCTATTTCGTTACGATTTCGACCGGCTTTGGTGGCGCTATGACAGAAAATGGACAACTCGTAAATTCTTCTTATGAAGTCGGACATACAATGTTCGAATATAAGGGCGAAATCCACGAATTCGAGCATTTAGCGTCTGGAACTGGACTCCTCAAGCTTGCCGCGATGAACGGGCTAAGCATAGATAACGCAATAGAGTTCTTTGCTCTCGTCAAAAATAAGCACCCTCTAGCAATAACTGTCTACCATGACTGGATCAGTTTATTGGCTCAGTGGTTCACCATGAACCAATTTAATTTTGAACCAGAAGTGTTTACCCTTTCGGGAGGCGTTATGAAAAGCGCTCCCCTCTTTTTGGAAGATTTAAAGAAAGCCGTGCCCCACTGCGACTTAGAAATATGCTCATTTGGGCAAGAAGCTGGACTAGTGGGGGCCGCCGTCTTCGGCTTCCAAAAAGAAAAAGAGCAATTGCGATAATCGCGCCTTCAAGGCAGTTCTTGTTTATAGACAAAAACATTGAAAATGGATGTAACTATTACATTTATGACAATTATTATCTAGAAAGTAACGTTTTTGTTATTTTTAAAGTGCGCATATTATCGAGCTTTTTTATATGCAGTTTTATGAAAGCCTTTTCTGAAAACGTTTTCATGATTTGGTGATATTGTTTTCGTTTTCTCACGTTCTAATATGTATGCGCCGAAAGGCAATAAGGAGGAAATGATATGGAGAGCAAAAATTACTCAGATGTCCTCAAACTATTGGCAGACGAAAAAATCTTCACCGATGATCTTGAGGCCAGCCAAAGCGAAATCGACGACTACAATCGCAAACAAGAGCTCGAAGCGATGTATCAACGCTTCTAGCCCTCTAACTCACTTTAATAAATCAGCATCGTCTATTGAAAGGCGGTGCTTTTTTAGTCCTCTAAATTACGGGAATAATCGTAGTTACCATAGATGTACATTGCATCCCCGAACGAAAAGAAACGATATTTCTCTTTGACCGCTTCTTCGTAGCAATGAAGTGTCCATTTTCTTCCCATAAAGGCGCTCACAAGCATGACGAGTGTGCTCTTCGGAAGATGGAAATTCGTAATCAAGGCGTCGACGGCTTTGTATTCATAGCCTGGCGCGATGAAAATGTTCGTCGCTTCTTCCTCCACCGCTTTAAAGACGCCATATCTAGCAAAATTACTCTCCAGCGTTCTCACGCTTGTGGTGCCGATAGCGATAATGCGTCGATGTTCTTTTTTCGCAAGATTAAGACGCGAAGAGGCAAACGAAGAAATCGAATAAGTTTCACTATGCATCGTATGGTCTTTGGTATCTTGCACCTTCACTGGGCGGAATGTGCCTAAACCGATATTAAGCGTGATATCAATGATTTCGATCCCTTTTTTCTGAATTTGCTCCAGCAATTCATCAGTAAAATGGAAACCCGCAGTAGGCGCCGCTGCACTTCCAGGAACTTTGGCGTAAACCGTTTGATATTCATCATTATCTTCGCATTGCTTTTTAATATAAGGAGGGAGTGGCATTAAACCAAGTTCATCGA
>DBJG01000073.1:34399-35621 GCA_002296455.1 Caryophanales bacterium UBA782
TAAAAAGATACCTTGATAAAAGAACTTCATATGACGAAGACCTTCTGGTAGCACTTTCGTGCACACGCAAGTGAGTTTTCCGTTTCCAAAAGAGCAATGTGTCCCCTCTTTCACACTATGAGCATTCCCAACGAGGCATTCCCACGTATCCGCTTCTCCTTTTACTTCGTGAAGTAGAAGGACTTCCACCTTTCCTTTCGTTTCCACTTTTTCGCCCAGAAGACGGGCAGGAATCACTTTCGTGTTATTGCGGACCAAAACGTCCCCTGGTTTTAAATAATCGATGATCGAGAAAAACTTCTTATGTTCGATGGTTTTGTGTTCTCTATCCACGATCATGAGACGACATTCGTCTCTTTTTCCGCTCGGACTTTGAGCGATTAATTCTTCTGGCAAATAGTAATCAAATAACTCAATATTCATACCCTAGTATTTTATTCCCATTGTTCAAAAGATAAAGTGACATTCGAAAGAAAGGAATCCCTGAATTTTGGCTTTCATTTTGCTTGACACCTATCGATTTGCGTCCTAGATTAATCATGCGTTGACGGAGACACGCTCAAATGCCTATAGGCATACGGAGTACCACTCCTGAGCTCCTTGCGAAACAAGTAAGGCGCATCTGAAGCACGTTAAGCTCAGAGAGGAATGAGTTTTCATTCGAAATAAGGTGGTACCACGCGGAAGCGTCCTTAGCGATGAGGGCGTTTTTATTTTTATCCCTCAAGAAAGGAACACATATGAAAGTGATTTACGAAGGTAAGGAAGTCGAGCTAGAAGATGGCGCAAACGGCTTCGTTGCCGCCAAAATGCTCGATAGTGAGCACAAAAAGGAAGATATCGCCATAAAAGTAAATGGGCGTATCGTCGACATGAGAGAAAAGCTAAGCGAAGGAGAGGAAATCTCTTTTGTGAAAATTGGAAGTCCTGAAGCGTTTGAACTTCTCAATCACAGTACTTCTCATCTCATGGCTCAAGCCATTCGTCATCTTTACCCCAATTGCAAATTCGGCTTTGGACCTGCAATTGACGAAGGTTTCTACTATGATGTCGATTTCGGTGATAAAACGGTAACTGACGCAGACTTCACCGCGATTGAAGCAGAGATGAGAAAGCTCGCCAAGGAGGATAATCCTTTCGTTCGTAAAGAAGTATGCGCCAAAGAGGCAGAAGAGATTTTCAAAGATAACCCATATAAATTAGAGCTTATCAAGGAGCACCT
>DBJG01000073.1:35677-39424 GCA_002296455.1 Caryophanales bacterium UBA782
TTATCAAGGAGCACCAAAATGAGCTCATCACGACATACACACAAGGCGATTTCGTAGATTTCTGCCGTGGTCCGCATATTCCAAGTACTGGTTTAATCAAACATTTCAAGCTTCTTTCCATCGCAGGCGCTTATTGGCGAGGAAATAGCGATAACAAGCAGCTTACAAGAATCTATGGTACTTCTTGGTGGAGCGAAGAAGATTTGAAAGAACATCTTGCTATTTTGGAAAAACGAAAGGCCAACGACCACCGCCGCTTAGGAAAAGAGCTCGGCCTATTCATGATTAGTGACTACGGCCCAGGGTTCCCTTTCTGGCTTCCAAACGGAATGTTATTAAAGAACGCGCTTCTTGATTACTGGCGGAAAGTGCATCTTGCCCATGGTTACATGCAAATCGAATCCCCAACCATGCTTTCCCGTGAATTATGGGAGACAAGCGGTCATTGGGATCACTACAAAGAGAACATGTACACGACGAAAATTGACGATAAAGATTTCGCAATTAAACCGATGAACTGCCCTGGCGCAATTCTAGTTTATCAAAACGCGATTCATAGTTACCGTGAGTTCCCTCTCCGTTATGCTGAGCTCGGTCACGTTCATCGTCACGAAGCGAGTGGCGCTTTAAATGGATTGTTCCGTGTGCGTGCATTCACTCAAGATGATGCCCACATTATGATTCGCCCAGACCAAATCGAGAGTGAAGTTAAAAACATCATGGCCCTTCTTGATGAAGTCTATAACGTCTTTGGCTTGTCTTATAAAATCGTTTTGAGCACGCGCCCAGATGATTATATCGGTAGCAAGGAATTCTGGGATCAGAGTGAAAAGGCACTCGCCATCGCATGTAAAGACAGCGGTCACGAATATCAAATCAACGAAGGAGATGGTGCTTTCTATGGGCCTAAGCTTGATTTCAAGCTCAAAGACTCCATGGGAAGAACCTGGCAATGCGGCACAATCCAGCTTGACGTGAACCTTCCGCATCGCTTTGGCTGCTTCTATATCGACGAAAACGGCGAAAAGAAAGAGCCATACATGCTTCATCGCGTCGTTTTCGGTTCGGTGGAACGTTTCATCGGCGTCATCACTGAAAATTATGGGGGCGCTTTCCCAACATGGCTTGCCCCTCATCAAGCAATCGTTCTTCCAGTGAGCAATGAAGCCCACGATGAATATGCAAAGCTCGTGAAAAAGACTCTTGAGGAGAATGATGTGCGCACCCTTCTTGACGATAGCAACGAAAAACTCGGCTATCGCTTAAGGAATGCCCAAGTGCAAAAAATCCCATTCACACTCGTTGTGGGTGACAAAGAAAAAGAGAATCACGAAGTCACTTATCGTATATTCGGTTCTGATAAGCAAGTCACCGTCTCACTCGACGAATTCGTGAAAATCATTCGTAATTCGATCGATAAGAAACTCCGCTATTAAAATAAAGAAAACGAGGTTGCATAAACCTCGTTTTTCTTTTGGCCTTACTCTTCTTTTTCTTCCACAGATTCTAAGAAAATGCGTTTTTTAAAGCGACCATTAAGGATTTCTTTTTCCTGCCGTATTTTTT
Organism: Caryophanales bacterium UBA782; assembly: GCA_002296455.1. GTDB lineage: Bacteria > Bacillota_I > Bacilli_A > RFN20 > CAG-826 > UBA4951. The sequence goes on from DBJG01000073.1 coordinate 37,244, forward strand.
CCAAATCCTCGCTTTCATGGCCCAAGGATTCGACAAGAGCGAGCACTACTTCTTGAATGTCGGCAAGCTCTTCCAAACTTGTGGGGTTCGCCAAATATTCGTTTGTTTCTTCCACGAGTTTTTCTTGCAATGCTTTTTGGTATTCTTTCGTTTCCAAAATGCGCGTTTTCGCGATTTTTCCATTGCTTTCGATGATGGACGGAATGTTATCTCTTACAAGTTTATGATAGGAAGGCATAATTTCTCCTCATTTTTAAGTAAGTTTTATGCAAAACACAATGTATCATCCTTTTAATACGGATAAACACTACAAACTAGCGTCAAAAAAGGCGCACAAATATGCGCCAAAATTCAATGTTTCTTTGCTAAGTAGTAGGCTAACGAGGCAAGCGTTTTTCCGTCTTTGATTTTCCCTTCGCTTACCATTGATAGGAATTTCGCGAACGGAACTTTGTAATAGCGGAGTGCTTCCCCATCATCAAGATGCTGTTCTTTCTTTTTCAAAGAATGGGCCTCATAAAGATAGATGATCTCATCGGTGTAGGCGACCGTTGGGTAAAACTCGCCTAGAAGGGTCAATTCCCCTGCTTCATATCCCGTTTCTTCTAATAATTCCCTTTTTGCAGTCACAATAGGGTCTTCGTCTTTATCGGCCTTTCCAGCGGGAATTTCCGTTATCACGTCGTTATAAGGATACCGGAATTGATCCTCTAAGATGACATTCTCCTCTTCATCAAAAGCGAGCACTGCGCTCGCCCGACAATGTCGAATGAGCTCTCGCGTACTTTGTTTGCCATTCGGTAACAAGACGTCATCAACGTAAACGTTAATGATTTTGCCACGATAAATTTCCTTGCTATCGATTTGCTTCTCGATCAGTGATTGATTCTTTTCTTCCATTAATAAATCCCCACCAAATAATCATAGACTTCTTGACCTCCGTCGATAAGACCGAACTCTTGATTTGGATATTTTTCTTGAAGCTTTGTTAAAAGAGATTCCGCATCTTCTTTGTTCACCGACTTTCCATAGAGGAGAAGCGCGCTACTTTTATTCTCAAAATCGTTCATCTTCAAGAAAAGATCCATTGCCGCTTCTTCTGGAGTCGAGCCATTCGCGATGATGTCTTTCATCAAAGCGCCAATGAAGGTTCCGGATTTCACATTCTCCCCTTGGATTTCCGTATCGCGGTTGCTTAAGGCGACAAAGCCGCTCTCTATCGCGTTTTTCGCTTCATTAAAAGCCGCTAACGTACCTTCAACATCGTTTTTATCCATCATCATCGATAAAGCGCAATACCCTTCTAAAAGAGTGCGAGTTTCGACAACGTGGATATGACATTTTTTATATAGTCTTTCGGCTTGTTTCGCTGCCAAAAGAATATTGGATTCATTTGGAAGGACGATGACTTCTTCAGCACTAGCTTCTTTGCACGCTTCGATGATTTCTTCGGTTGAAGCGTTCATCGTCTTTCCGCCGTCAATAATAATGTCGGCGCCCAGAGAACGATAAAGCTCTTTGATTCCTTCTCCTTGCCCAATTGCGACAATGGCTGAATGCACCCGTTCTTTTTTCTTCTTCTCTTCTTTGATAAGCACTTCGTTATGCTGAAGAGCCATATTTTCCATCTTGAAAGCGACAAATTCGCCATACCGCTGGGCGTAACGAATCACTTCGCTTGGATTCTTTGTATGGATATGTGTTTTTACAATCGTCCCCGTTTGGAAGCAAACGATGGAGTTTCCATGTTCTTCAAGCCAATGAATAAAACGTTTGATAGAAAAACGCTTCACGTTGCATTTTGATTCGAGAAGTTGAAGCATGAATTCAGTGCAATATCCGTAGTCGAGAACGCTATGTTCGTTAAAGGCGCTATAGTCGATAGGAGAAGGAGCGTTTGTTTCGATGTGCTCTTCAAAGCTTGTATCAACTGCGCCCCCCTCATTTTCCGTCTCGGAATAAGCGCTTAAAAACCCTTGGAAAATCGTAAGAAGGCCTTTCCCTCCACTATCGACAACGCCAGCTTCCTTTAGGGTAGGAAGGAGATTTGGCGTATTGTCCAAGGAACGTTTCATCGCTTCCACGACTGCTCGGAAAAAGGTAGGAAAATCACGATAGTTCTTGATTTTCCCTATGACTTCTTCGATCCCTTCTCTTGCTACGGTTAGAATAGTTCCTTCT
>DBJG01000017.1:0-3091 GCA_002296455.1 Caryophanales bacterium UBA782
AAACGCAGAAATGGAACCAACGTATTATGAATGAACATTGTATTTTCGTAGCCAAGTTCAATGCGAAGTTCACGGATTGCTTCCAAAAATGGGAGGGATTCAATGTCACCAACCGTACCCCCGATTTCAGCAATAATCACATCTGCTTGACTCGCGCTACTTGCTTGCAATAATCGCGATTTAATCTCGTTGGTGACGTGTGGGATAACTTGAACGCACGCCCCCAAATAGTCACCACGTCTTTCTTTTTCAATCACCGAGCGATAAATTTTGCCGCTCGTAATGGAACTCTCTTTCGACAAATCAACACCCGTCCAGCGTTCGTAATGCCCTAAATCAAGATCCGTCTCCGCGCCATCTTTGGTCACATATACCTCGCCATGTTGATATGGAGACATGGTACCAGGGTCAACGTTAAGATAAGGATCAAGCTTAATGTTGAAAATGGAAACACCTCTGCTCTTCAGCAAAAGGCCGAGGCTCGATGCCAAAATGCCTTTGCCTAAGCTTGAAACGACTCCCCCTGTGACAAAAATGAATTTGCTTGCCATAAATCTCACCTCACAACACTTTTCCCTTTATCGTCTCATTATCAAAAAAGTTCTTTTTTCAAATAAACGGAATCATTTTCGGTGATTTTCCGTACGACGCGGCAAGGATTACCAACCGCTAAAGAGAAAGGCGGGATGTCTTTGTTCACAACGCTTCCTGCGCCAATTACGCATCCTTCTCCGATATGAACACCGCCTAAAATAATCACGTTACTCGCAATCCAACAATTCGAGCCAATGCTGATTGGCTTCGCATATTCTTTGTCGCTCAAGATTCCTTTTTCATTGAGATAGCAATTGCGTTCCTTTGGTAAAAACGGATGAACCGGTGTGAGAATGGAAACGTTTGGTCCAAAAAAGACGTCATCTCCAATTGTTACTGGAGCACAGTCAAGGACCGTAAAATTAAAGTTGGCGTAGCATTTTTTCCCAAATTTGGTCATAAAACCATAATCGAAATAAATAGGACCGGTGAGATTGAGATGGTCAAAGTCTGCTTGAAAAAGCTCTTTGAGAATGCTTTCCCGCTTCTTGTCCGTTTCGTAAAGGGCGTTAAAGTCATGGCACAGATTGTGAGCGCGATCACGAGCGGTTATTAGCTCCTCATCGGCGGTGATATAAAGTTTGCCCGCAATCATTTTATCTTTTTCTGTCATTTCGCATCTCCCTCTTCGCCATTTGCGATGTTTTCCATGTAGGAAGCAAGCAACGGAGCAAGAGAAACGTAGCTCACGCCATCGATGTGATTGTCGATAGAATCACTCACAACAATTTCTTTCACACCTGCATTCAAAAGATTGCTGACGGCGTTCCCTGAGAAAATGCCATGCGTCGCCCCTACGAAAACCGCTTTCGCACCTTTTTCATAAAGCATTTTGCTCACCGCAACGACCGTTCCAGCTGTATCGATCATATCATCCAAAATAATGCAAAGTTGTCCCGCTACGTTTCCTTCAATACCAGTGATTTCCGCACGATTTGGCCGCGGCCGAAACTTAGTGGCGACCGCTAAAGACGCCCCAGGGAAGAAAGAGAGAAGCGCTTCAGCCCGCGCTACGCCGCCATGATCAGGAGAGACGATAGTAACGTGTTTGTCATCAAAACCGCATTTTTGTGCATGATCCTCAAAATATGTGGCAAAAAGAGGCGTGCTTGAAATATTGATGGCGGGGATATTTTCAAAAAAGGACAAAATATGAAGGTTATGCACTTCTGCAATAGAAATTGATGAAGCACCGCTCGCTTCAATTAGCCTTGCGACAAGTCGCGCTGAAATCGGATCGGAAACATCGATTTTTCGGTCTTGTCTAGCATAGCCAAAATAAGGAACGATTAAATGAAGCGATTTTGCACCACCGTTATGAAGAGCGTCCATAAAGACAAGGAGCTCCATGAGTCTGTCGTTGGCTGGCCTCGATGTGCTTTGGACGATGAAACAGTTTTTCGCATTAACGTCGCAAAGAGGTTTCGCGAAAACCTCCCCATCTGCGAAGTGAGAGACTCGGCAAGGCGAGAGCGGCAAGCACGTAAGGCGTGAGAGCTCTTTCGATAGGAATGTGTCGTCGTGAAGGAAGAAGAGAAGATTCTTTTCGCTGTTCATGAAACGTTCTCCAACAAACTATATAAGTATGCGCGATTTTCTTCGATTTTGGAAATCATAGCGCTTTCTTTTTTATTTTTTCTCTTTTCCCTTCTTTCTTAGCGGCACTCTCGGTTATAGTAACCTAATACACAAAAAGGCCAAGACCATGAAAGAACTCATTTTGTCGAAAGAAGAAATCGAAACGATTAGTAAGTGCTTAGGAGAGCAAATTTCTAAGGATTTGCAAAACGAAGAGAAGCCGCCTCTATTCATTTGCGTCCTCAAAGGCGCTCTTAATTTTATGGCGGAGCTATTGAAAAGCGTCACCATCCCGATTTTGACGGATTTCGTGCAGCTTTCTAGCTATGAAGGGATGAAGACGACTGGGAAAGTAAATATTAAGCACGGACTAGAAACCAATCCGGACGGAAGAACTGTTGTGATTGTAGAAGATGTCGTTGATACCGGCTTAACCATGCAAGCACTCAAAGGCTATCTTCAAAAAGAATTCAAACCCAAGAAAATATTGGTTTGTTCTTTGTTTGATAAAGTGAATTCGCGTCTGGTTGAAGCAAAAGTCGATTACGTAGGAAAAATCCTTACCGAGAATAAGTTTCTGATTGGTTTTGGTCTTGATTATGATGAACTTGAGCGCAATGTCCCGTATGTCTATACGCCAAGCAAAGAAGATCTTATTGCCCTCAACGCAATTCTTGAAAAGAGCAAGCAATAAATTAGTATTTGATTGTCCCGAAAATACGGTCGCCTGCATCTCCTAAACCAGGGCAGATGTAGGCTTTTTCATTTAGTTCGCGGTCCAAAGCGCCAATGATAAGTGGAACATCTGGATTTTCTTTTTGGAAATTCTTCACCCCTTCTGGTGCGGCGATAACGCAAATAAAGCGGATGTGCTTAGCCCCACGTTTCTTCAATAGGCGAATCGCATCATTCGCGCTTC
>DBJG01000017.1:3148-4328 GCA_002296455.1 Caryophanales bacterium UBA782
ATTCGCGCTTCCGCCCGTGGCAAGCATCGGATCCAAAACGAATACCTCGCGCTTCTCGATGTCATAAGGAAGTTTGCAATAATATTCTTGGGGCTCATGCGTTTCTTCATTGCGCGAGAGACCAATGTGTCCAACCTTTGCGCTCGGAACGAGTTCAAGCATGCCGTCCACCATTCCTAGTCCTGCCCGCAAAATCGGAACGAAGCATAATTTCTTCCCAGAAATCTTTGGCTGCTTCGTTTTCTCAATGGGCGTTTCGATTTCCACGAGTTCGGTTGGTAAATACCGAAGTGCTTCATATCCCTCCATAAGAGCAATTTCTTTTATAAGGCGACGGAATTCATTCGTTCCTGTGCTTTTTTCGCGTAGTAAAGTAATTTTGTGCTTGAGCAATGGATGGTCGAGCACAACGACATTTTCTTGATTTGAGGGGTTCATAAAAGTACCTTCTTTCAAGTTTTTTATTGTAACACGATACCTCTCTTTTCCTTTAGCAAAATCCTAAAATTGAATCAAAAGACAAAACAAATGTGGTCAAATGAGGAATAAGGTGCTATCTTTTCATCGCTTTTCCTACGAAAGAAGGCAAATACATATGAATCTCAAACAATATATTGGCGTGACCCCAGATTTCCCAAAAAAGGGAATCTCTTTCAAGGACATCTCCCCTCTTTTGAAAAATCCAGAGGCTTTCCAATTTTGCATCGATGAATTAGAAAAACTCGCGAATGAATTCAAACCGACCATTATTGTCGGTGCAGAATCTCGCGGTTTCATTTTCGGCGCTGCTTTGGCGTATAAAATGGGCGTTGGCTTTGTCATGGCCCGCAAAGCGGGAAAACTCCCAGGAAAAACCATCCAAGTGAGCTATGCTTTGGAATATGGCACTGCCACAATGGAAATCCCAGCAAATTCTTTTTCAAAAGAGGACCGCGTCCTCCTCGTTGACGATTTACTTGCAACAGGCGGGACATTCATCGCGCTCAATCAACTTGTTGATAAGGCGGGTGGCAAGGCAGTCGGAGCCATTACGGTGATTCGACTTGAAGAACTCCATGGCGAAAATACCGTCGCTATCCCCTGCAGAAGTTTATTAACGTTAAGCGATTGCCATGAATAAAAGCAAAAAGCCACGGAAAACCGTGGTTTTTTGTTGGGAAAGATGCGCTAGATTCCCTAA
>DBJG01000017.1:4395-15948 GCA_002296455.1 Caryophanales bacterium UBA782
AATCTTTTTCCAAAATACAAAGGAATAGCTCAATTCATCCATTCCTTCTAATAAAATGCTTAAATTGGAGACGTTTACAAAAATCATTCAACACTTTTGAGCGACTCCACCATGGGAATGGAACGAGTGCGAAAGGAGAAACAAAGATTGACCACGAAAGCAACGACAAAGGAAAGTAGAAAGGAGAATAGATAGGATAGTGGTTTGATGAAATACATATATTCAACAATTTCGACAATATTCGTCCCTAAAACGAGCTCAAGGAACGGATATCCTAGAACCATACCGATAAGAACACCGATGAGTGTAAGCGACATCGTTTCTAATAAAAGTGACAAAGCAATCTCAAAGCGAGAGAATCCAAGCACTTTCAACGTCGCAATATCACGCGTTCTTTCCTTAAAATTCATAAGTGATAAATTGTAAAGAACAACTAAGGCGAGCAAAATCGCGAACACTTTGACGGCGTTTGTCATCGCAATCACTCCACCCATGACATCATTAATATAGGTTTGCCATTCCGTTGATGTTTGGCTCGACAAAATATAGTTCAGACTTTTGATTTTTTCATTTACCTTTTCTACTGAAAAGCCGTCTTTCACATAAACCTGCGCGCCTGAATAAGTGAAAGAATCGATCCCTGCGTCGCGAAAAACCTTAGCCTCTTGATGAATCATGACACCATGCGTTGCAAATGCTTCATAAACAAGGCCCACTTTCGCACTGATTTCTTTTCCCATAAAGGAAAAGCGAATCGAATCCCCTTCGCTTGCCCCTAACACTCGAGCGACTTTTTGGGAAATCGCCACTTCGTTTTGGCCAAAAGTGATCTTATAACACTGCGAAGGCGAAGGGATGAGGTATATGCGGCTGTTCGTCTCCGCTCCACCCACTCGATATATTGTGCTTGATACGCTTAAAGTCGGTTCGATAGACTGAACTCCCTCGAACGAAAGGATATCTTCTGAGGCGTGAGCGTAATCGCGATTGGAAGAAAAAGTCGTTGTGATATCAAAGTGACGCAAAGACGCAACATCGTAGTCGATTCCGTGATAAACCGTGTCCTCAATGCCAAATCCGCATAAAAGAAGCGCCGTGCACCCCAAAACCCCGAAAACCACCATGATAGACTTTCCTAAATTAAGGGAGATATTGCGAAAGGCCATCTTCCAAGAAAGACCAAAAACGCTCGCTTTTCCTTCCCCTCTCATCGTTTTGAGCATCGCACTTGGCTTCTTCGGACGCATCGAATCCACGGGTTTTAAAGAAACTTCTTTGTGACACACCAAAATCGTCATTAAGACACTGACCGCCAAAAAGAAGAGGGCCGTCAATAAGCCATATAGAAGTGGAAAGTGATAGGCTAAAGGCGGAAGGGAATAAAAGATTGCGTATTTATTGCCTAAAATCTGCGGGACAAGGATTGGCCCGACAATCTCGCCAATAAGGGTGCCAAGCCCAACTAATAGCAACGTCAATGAAGAATAATGCCAATAAATTTGTCCTTTGCTTAGTCCGAGTGCCTTTAAGGTTCCAATTTGCGTGCGTTCTTGAAGAATGTGCTGGGATAACGTCGTCAAAATGACGAGGATGGCAACGAGGAAGAAAACGAAAGGGAAAACAAATGTAAACTGCCGCGCCTGTGTGAGGTCATTATCCAAAGTAATATAGAAAGGCATTTCGCTTCGTTCCATCGCGCGGAGAAGGCTTGCGGCTGCCTCCCCGCTTTCAAAATAATCGGTGATTTTCTTTTTTATTGAATCGGCTTTCGATGCGTCTTGGAGCCTGATGAGATATTGATTTCCTTCGGTGAAATAAGGCGCATTCTTCTCATGAAAACCAAGAACATAGCTTAACGCACTTACGACTAAAGACTGCCCTCTTTCGTCATAATTAGTTTCTAAAGCTGAGAAAAACGCTTCTTTAAATGTTTTGTCGCCGAGCAGAGCGACGGATGGGTTATAGTCACTTTTTGTGATATTCTCCGGATAGTCCATGAAGCCGGTAATTTTGACGCTGAGAGAAAGCTTATTGGAAAGAAAAATATTCGTACCCCCTTCTTTCACATAAGGCTCTAACATCTTCGCGTAGTTAGTGATCCCATAGCTAGAAACATCCATGAATAAATTCACTTCTTCGCCTAGAGAAAAGCCCCCAAGCAAAGCAGAGTCTCTCTTTTTCATGCCCTTGTCTAAAAGAAAGAAATCATCATCTTTATTTTCATATCCTTTTTCGCGTTCAACGGAAAACGGGCGAGAAATAGTAGGAATCTTATGACTAACGGCAACATAAGAAGAGCGATTCGCAACTTCGATCGGCGCATAGAGCCTTTCTTCCAATTGGTCCCCTTCTTCCAAAAATCCTTGAATCGCATTTTTATCACGCTCGTCATAACGAGAGGCAGTAACCCATAAAGAGGAAAGATTCCCACTTTCGTAAACGGAATTCACACGGCTTTCAAAGCTTTCGGCATGTGCGGTAAGCCCAACGAACAAAGTGACCGCGATTGCTCCAATAGCGATAACGGAAAGAAACTGCGCCCATCCTTTTTTAAAAGAGCGGAGCCGCATCTTAAAAAGAGTAAAAAATGTCGATGGTTTCTTTACCATTCAATATCCTCAATCCGCTTCGGATAATCGTTTCTTTCATCCAAAACAATCCGTCCATCGCTTACGCGGAGAAGGCGCTCAGCGCATTCGGCAATTTTCGAATTGTGTGTGACGATAATCACCGTCTTATGGTATTTCTCGCTGACTTCATGGAGCAAAGACAAAATCGCTGCCCCAGTTTTGCTATCAAGCGCGCCCGTTGGCTCATCGCACAAAAGAAGACGCGGGTTTTTGACAATCGCGCGGGCGATTGCAACGCGTTGCTGCTCTCCACCAGATAACTGGGCTGGAAAGTTTTTCATTCTTTCTTTTAAACCCACATTCTCCACCACTTCTTTGGAATCAAATGGGTTTCTAGCGACGCTTGCAGCGAGCTCCACATTTTCAAGTGCGCTCAAATTCGGCATGAGATTATAGAATTGAAAGACGAATCCGACATCTTCTCTTCGGAAACGCTCAAGCCTTTTTTGATCGAAACGAGTAATGTCCTCATCATCGATTCGGTAAATGCCGCCACTCGCTTGATCCATACCGCCCAAAATATTAAGCAAAGTGCTTTTCCCAGCACCAGAGGGTCCCAAAATCACGGTAAAAGAACCTTCATCGAGAGAAAAAGAGAGGCCAAGTAACGCCTTCACTTCATTATCCATGCCTTCGTTATAAACCTTAGAGAGGTTTTTCACTTCAATTTGGCTCATTCCTTTCCTCCTTTTCTTTTGTTTTGTATTGTAGCAAAAAATAGAGAGAGTCGATAGATTTTAGGGATGAAAAGCCTTTCTTTGCAAAGAAGATTCTGACTTGCTATATAGAAAGGCGAGAAGAAAGTTCCTTTTCTATTGGACATTAAGCTTCCATAAGTGTCGAAAAATGACAAAACACCATCCAATAAGACTGCGTGTTATACATATAAGGCGAATAAGTCACTTTAACTTTTTTACCATTTTCATAATAAGGATAAAGAGAGGAATAACGAAGATCGCTTGCTTTGTTAACGGCTTTTTCTGATTTGTTATTCACGAATAACGCTTTCGCATTTCGCGCGCTTTCTAAGCTCGTAAAATCATTCTCACGCAGCTCATCCGTTAACACGAAATAATACTTATCGCCTTTTTGGTAAGTAGAAACGTAGCCAGAGAAAGAATAGACCGAATAAAAATCGCTTTCATAAGGCTCAATGTGGTTTGGTTTCTCGCTTTGATAGTTCACCTGAATCGTATATTGTTCCACCGCCCCTCTAGTTTGAGGTTTGCTAGGGATTGATGCATTTAGGCCATCCTTCTCCGAAATTAGGCCGATGAACTCGAGGGAAGGCTTATACATATAATTCTGTAATGTAACGGCGATTTCGTAAGAACGTCCCTTTTTAAACTGGTTTGAGATTTTGCTCGAACCGTGGACCTGAATGAAAAGACCATCGGCGCCGAATAAAAGATTTTCTTCCACAAGTTCATCGAAATAAGTGGCACATAGACGGATGGGGCGGCCATAAGAAAAACCTTTCACCGAAATGGGCAATTTTCGAATCTCTTCTTTGATGTCTACGAGTTCTAAAAGAGGGAGTTCGCCTAGTGATGGTAAATTTTCGATTGTTTTGTTAAGCCATTCAACTTCATCGACGACAAGCTCAGGCTCCGTATAGTAAAGCCCCACTCTTCCTTTGAGCAAATAAACCGTGGTGTCTTTGCCAATATAATCCTTGATTTTAAGATAATCGTTTTTCGATAAAGCGGCATACATATAGCCTGTTTTATCCGCGACAAGAGCCTTATACGGATTCGAAACATCGTAGCCTTTTTTCGTGCAATTCGAGGCGGAAACGGTGAGAATCTTCGCTTCAATTGAGATGCTTTTACTAGAAACGGCGTAACCAACCGCGTTTCGAGTTTCTTTGATATTCAGGCAATATTCTTTTGCGTGGCTGATAGTCAAAATTTCTTCGATGAATTCTTGCGAGTTTGAAGATAGTGAACTGCTATTTTGAAGAGAAGATTCCGTCATAGACGAAGCGGAAGAGCTCTTAGAGGATGAAGAAGCGCTTATCGAAGAATCAATCGAAGAAATGTTTGAGATGGGTGCTTCGGAGAAAGAAAGATTGTCACTAGAAGAGGGACCTCCGGTTTGATGGAAAGAGGAGTTTTCGCTTGCCTCGCTTTCGACATCGCTAAAAGAAGAACCGTTATTCTTCTTGACACAAGATAAAAGAAGGCAGGCGGACAGGAAAATAGTTGATATTATCTTATTTTTCATAGCCGCACATTATACTTTTGAAAACAACATATATCCAAGGGAAAAGATTATCATTTAATCTCATCCACGAACGAAACGTAATCCAGCGATGATAATGCGGTAATAATTTCTTTATGGGTTGTGCCGTTTTTCTTTCCAAGCGTAAGCGAGACCGTGTAAACGCTAAGGCCTGAGCCAACATATGCACTATTGAGTTCGAGATCATCGATACGAATATCAAGCTTTCGAAGCGTGAAAATGAAATCTTGCAATTTTGTTCTGTCAGCGAGCTCAAGATGGATTTCGAAATGATTGGATTTGTCTTTAAGAAACATCTCGATCCAAGGGAAAACCATAAGAATCAAAATGAGAATTGCGCATAGTACAAGCGCAATCAGGTAATACCCTAGTCCAATGACGATGCCAAGCAACAAGCAAAGCCAAAGTCCAACGGAAGTCGTGAGCCCTTTAATTTGTTTTTTTGCATTGAAAAGAATGGAGTTCCCGCTGATTACGACGGTTCCTAGAATCGCGCTTGCAGAAAGCAAATAGAGAGATGTAGTGGAATTATTGATAAGCGAAAGATCGATAATCGAGGCTATTGTTCCTAACAAAGTAACTAAGATAAACGTCCGTAAGCCAGCGGAATGGCGTTTGTTCGAACGTTCGCACCCAATCACGGCGCCGACGATAATGCATAAAGCCAAGCGAAACAAAATCGAAGAAATCGACAGTTCTTGTGACCACTCTCCAAACACTTTCGCGAGCGGATCGACATACGCATAGACAAGTAAATTCATATTTTTCTCCTTTAATGATAGCGGTGATAAATCCCGCCACTATAGTATTCTTCGGAAGCTTCTAGAAACGCCTCTTCTTCAGGCGAGCACGAATACGAGTCGCGCTTAGGAATCGTTTTCTGTATATCCTTGATTTCGTTTATCAATTGGTCGATTCTTTCCTGGGCTTGATCAATTTCTTTCTGATTTTGTCCATTCTCTGTCACGGAATCCGTTTCTGGTTGTGCCATATCATCGCGCGAATAGGATTTTGACAAATAGAGCGATAACTTCGCGCACGCAGGCCCGATTAATTCATACAGAACGCTGGAAGCTAGAATAATAGTCTCTAGGGCAGCGCCCTCTTCCCCTCCTAAGGTTCTTGCACCTAACGAAGCAAGCCCAATGGCAACTCCCGCTTGCGGAATTAAGGCAAGTCCCAAATAGTTACGGGTTTCCTTTTTCTTTTTCACCAATAGCGATCCCAAGAAAGCACCGCCGTATTTTCCCAAAATTCGAGTGATGAAATAGACAATTCCGATGACTAAAATCGGAACCGTGCCGATTGCACTGGAGGATAATAACGCCTTCAAATCGAAGGAAACGCCCGAGCGGACGAAAAACAATAAAAGAATTGGTGGTGTGAAATAATTCAGCTGCTTAAAAAGTTTGTCGTCCTTGGTGATGTTAATATAAACCGTGCTCATGCACATGCATCCCAAAAGCGGAGATACATCAACCAGCGAACAAAGACCACAAAAAGTGAAAAGAACGGCAATGGATATGATTAAGCGATTATCCGTGGAACGCTTTTTCGGCATTAAAAACTTCATTAAAAACCCAAACAATCCACCGACGACAAGCGCTGCCAAATTGAGCCCAATCGGCTTAAGAATGTTTATGAAATTAAACGTGCCAGATTTAGAGGCGACCGCAACAGAAATCGCGATGCTATACGCAAGTAGCCCCACGACATCATCAAGGGCGACCACTTGAAGCAAGGTATCCACGAAATCGCCATGAGCGTGTGTTTGCCGAATCGTCATCATCGTGGATGCGGGCGCCGTCGCTGCGGCAAGGGCCCCAAGAACTAAAGAGAAAGCTAAATCGAGTCTCAAGATAAAATAGGTAACCAAAAAGACGACAACACTCGCCAAAAGAGATTCGAAAACAGTAATGACCAACACTTTTGCGCCATTTTTCTTTAATGTGTCGAATTGAAAGAATTCTCCTGTGCTGAAAGCAATGAACGCCAACGCGATGTCTGCCAAAAAAGCAGTCCCTTCGACAAATGAATCTGGAATGAGATTCAAACAAAAAGGCCCGATTAGAATCCCTGCGACAATGTAAGCCGTAACGTTAGGAAGATGAAGCCATTTTGTTATTCTGGTTAACAAAAATCCAGCGAAAAGCATGACGGCGATGGAAATGATACTGATGCTAACTTTGGATGTAATTCCAAGCGTTTCATAAATGGACGGCATTATTCGTTTTCCTCCTTCTCTGTTGTAAGGGCGACGTAATTAGTAAGCGCTACGACGAAAATCAAGCTAATGGAAAAATAAAGCCAAAAGACCAAAGTGATTAAGGAAAGACATGCGATTAAAAAACTATAGGCGTCATGCAAACGAAAAACATCAAATTTCCAAAGGAGAAGGAAAAACGCAAGTATTCTAAACGCCCAACTCGCAATGGAAAATCCGAATATGGAAGCATAGGCGTCGAGGGCAATGAAAGCAAAGAAAAATAAAAACAAATAAACAAGATTTGTAATAATCGTTTTTTTCGTGCCAAATTCTCGATTACTATAGTGAAGGATGGAACGAAACGATATCACTTGGGCATGCATATTCGTCTTCGCACGGAAAAAATCGCCAGAACGAGGAAAATAATGCCGGAAATTGTAACAAAATAGGTTGATTTCAAAATTGAAAAAATCATTCATTCCAAATACCTCAATCCAATTGTTTTTTTGTCAACGTTCGTTCAGGACGCAGGAGCAAGTATAAACACATGGAAAATAATTGATGATTATGTTTTAATTACTATTGATAAATATTTTTTATATTGATTCTTATGACGGACAACAAATTATTAACACTGATTACCCTTGCAGAAAAAAAGAACTTCACTAGAACTGCGGAAGCTCTTTCTTTGACTCAGCCTGCCGTTTCCCACCAAATCCAGCAATTGGAAGAAGAGCTTGATTCGAAATTGGTAATCCGTAGTAAATACGAGATTGTCTTGACAGAAGAGGGAAAAATCGCCGTTGAGTTTGCTAAAAAGATCTTAGGATTATATGCGAAAATGACATCTTCCGTTTCTGACAAAGAGCATCATTTAACCAACTTGAGGATTGGTATCACTCATACTTCAGAAAGCAACATTATGATGATAGTTCTTGCAAAAGTGAGCAGTATCGTCGATAACCTCAACATAACAGTTATTACTGATACGATAAAGAATCTTTATGATAAATTAGAGAATTACGAGATTGATTTGGCGATTGTGGAAGGAAAAGCGAACCCCGAAAAATACAATTCACTTCTTTTAGACACCGATTCTTTGGTTTGCGTGCTTTCAAAAGACAATCATCTAGCAAAGAAAGGCGCTCTCACCATCGAAGACCTCAAACATGAAAAAATGATTCTTCGTTTACCCGATAGCGCCACTCGCATGCTGTTCGATTCCACTCTCGTTTCCATTAACGAATCCGTAAGCCATTTCAATATCATCCTTGAAGTGGATAATATTGCGACGATCAAAACACTTGTTCGCAAAAATTTAGGCATATCCATTTTGGCCAAAAGTGCATGCCTTGACGAAATTAATAAAGGCAAGCTAAAAGCCCTTCCTATTGAAAATCTTTCCATGATTCGCGAAACCAATATTGTCTACAAAAAGTCTTTTGACTACAGTCATATTCTCGATATCGTTTATAGTACTTACCAAAGCACGAAAGAAATGATGAATTGAATCTATCGTTAATGTTTTTTGCTTTTCTCCTCACTATTGGTTCGAACTCAGCATCAATTTATTGAGACTGAATTTTATAAAAATAGATTTGAAAACCACTCTTTCCTTGCTTGGGGGAAACAATGCCGCTATCCTTTCGGAAAAATACTGACCTATCCATATACTCATCGTGTTCATTCAGCTATAAATGAAGAGATGAGGAATCATCCGTTCCCACAAAAAAAGAACAATTTGACGAAAGAGTCAATCAAGCGTTTCTTTTTCGTTTCCCTTCCATGTAAAAGCAGCCGAGCGATTTCTTCGTCACTGCCTCGCATCCTTTTAGTAACGAAAAAAGCGCGATTCATTCAACGGGGAATGTTTTATATAGAGGAAGCGCGATAAAAAGGTTAATCAAGCGACCACTCTTTTCCTTTGCAAACCCGATATCCACCGATAAAAAGGAGGCCTAGCGAGATAACATAAAAAAGCGTTTCAAAAAGTTTGGATGTGCTAAATCCCTGATTATTAACAAGCGAGATAATCATGACAATTGTATAAGAAAGCGTCACGAATGCCGCGTAAATCACTGATGAAAAGGAAAATACATACCCGATGAATTTATTGTGAACGAATAAAAACACAAAGCCACAAGCAATCAGCAAGACGTAAAACATTTTCGCAATGCCAGTGATGATGCTATTGGCCTCAGAACTCCCGAAATTCAGCGCGTATGGGCCGACAATAATAAGAATCAGTAGGGCAGGCGCTATTGCGCGAATCGTTCCCGCACAGTTTTTTCCGCCGAACAAGAAATAGAAATAGAATCCGACGATTAAAATGAGGATGAATAGTTCAACGATAAATTTCATAAGCGAGGCAATATCCCCACCAACGGAAGGCATGCCTTGGCTCAATAAATAATAGACGACAAGCGTAATGCCTGCGACAAGAAACAAGATGTGAGCAATTGGTGTTTTTGATTTCGTGTTTGCGCTCATAAAAACTCCTTTTCAATTTTCATTCTAGAACATTATAGATAGCGAATTGCTTTTTCCAAGATGCGACAAGAAAAACGCGCATTTGTTTTACGCGAGTTTATCTTTTACATGATTTCACGGATGAACCTTATCGCAAGGTTAATCCAATCGCTGTAATAGCCGATTTGTTCCAAATAAGTTAGGATCAATATCCATCGGACTCGCGCTCGCGTCCGCTAAAGAGGAGTCATGCCTTCTTAAGGGATAATAATGGAATTCGAAGCGAACCCCCGCTTTCCGTAGAGAAGTCGCGGATAGAAGCAATTCAATGGGTCAACCGTGGAATCGTCGTTCGTGGTCCATAAAAAAGTTACAAGATAAGAAGAGGCAACTTGCTTTTCAATCGAATTATCGTCTCTTTTTTCTGGATACCTATTGAGAAGCTGCTCACTCGTTTCTTTATGCGTCAATGGTCCCATCGAAATGACAGGATAACCTAAAAGCACGCCATTGACTTTGATGCTACTCAAAGGCACGAATAAGACATCAGCATATTCTTTTTCTCGTTAAAAGCCCCGAGTGATGCGGCGAAATGTCCCCCTTTGGAGAACCCCAATACGCTAACATGATCTTTATCAACATGATAATCTTCCGCAGTTCTCTGATATAACTAATAGCAGCGAAGCCTTCAATGAAAGGATAAGGAGAGTCATAATCTTTCACACTGTAGTGAAGCATGAAAAGGGTTATATCCTCCCCCAATAGGCGAAGCGCGACTGGCTCACCTTCATTGGGGGGCAACGAATCAACAGGCCCCGCCTAGGATGAGCAAAATCGTTTTTCTCGTTTTTCCAATATTGAGATTT
Organism: Caryophanales bacterium UBA782; assembly: GCA_002296455.1. Lineage (GTDB taxonomy): Bacteria > Bacillota_I > Bacilli_A > RFN20 > CAG-826 > UBA4951. The sequence goes on from DBJG01000017.1 coordinate 14,811, forward strand.
TTGAATTTATCAGGTCAATAAGCGAATAATGTCACATCGTTTTTCAAAACGGGATAGTATTCTTTAGATGAATCGTTTTCATTTCTCGTGCGTGGTTTGATTTTTCATATGCGACGAATTTGAGTCACCTTTATCAACCAACTCGCACACTTTAATACTCTATCATGGCGAAAGAATATTGCTTCAAAGTATCAAGGGATTCAAATAGCAATCCCGAAAAGGGCCACTATTGCTAGGCTGATATTCACTCGTCATTAATCTTCCGCGCCTTAGGGTTTAAAACGATAATGTTGTCCCAGCAAAGAAGAGGTCCATTTTTTGAAAACCATATCAATCACGATTTTTCTCGTTTCCTAATGCGCCTTTTAGTAAAGATTTTCGTTTTGCGCAATACCATTTTCCGCCCCCATATTGCATATCTCAATTTAGCAAAATATCGCGTTCATTTTCTTCATCGATTTAAGCGAAGATAAAATCATGGCTTTGTGACTGGGACCATGAAAACCGCGCTGATTCGCAAACAATTAGATGTTTTGAAAAACAATTATTGACAATTGGAGATGCAGATTTACGATTTTGCGAAGGAGGTATTTTTATATGAAAAAATGGTTGACGTTGCCTTTAGCAACATTATCAATCTTCATTGCCGGTTGCGGTGCCCCTAATTCTTCTAGCCTCGCCCCGGCTTCTTCCACCACTAACGCATCAAATGAGGAAACGAGTCGCTCTAGCGCCTTTGCTAGTGGTGCTTCTTCGATCATTACTGGTGTATCAAAAAGCGAAGGCAGCAGTTCTCAATCTAGCGAGGAAAACTCTGTATCTACTACATCCATCAAGGCTGAAGATTCTAGCGAATCGACCGTTAACGAAGTACTCATCGAGAGCATTGTAATCACGAATTCAACTCTTGAAATCTATGAAGATGAGACTTTGCAACTCGCTTATTCGATTTTGCCAGCCGATGCGACAAATCAAAACTTGATTTTCGAATCGAGCGACGAAACGACGGCAACAGTTTCTGCCACTGGCTTAGTTACTGCCAAAAAAGAAGGAGAAGTCAATATTCTGATCCGGGCGGAAAAAGGGGAAGCGAAAGTCACGATAAAAGTTACCGTTAAAAAGCGCATGAATCAGGACT
>DBJG01000015.1 GCA_002296455.1 Caryophanales bacterium UBA782
ATAAATACTGGGGGGTTATTATTTAAGGTTGAACGGATTTTTTGTCCATGTACAATAGAGATGAATAAGGGAGTATTTGCCTATGAACAAATTTAAAAAAACATCTAGATCAAAAATAGCCTCAACATGTATCATCACCCTGAGCGCTACGGCCGTGATTTCCAGTGGCTTTGCCGCGTGGGCGATTATTGGGGGAGAGAGCAAAGAGGTCTCTGGCAATATTAGTGCCGACACGGTGACCAATAATTTCCATACCATCACCTTTGATGATTCCAAGAAAGATGACGCTGTTTTTTTCGCTGGTCCGGCGAAAGATAAGCAAACGCTTCCAGAAGGCAAAAACGCTTGGTTGACTGTGAAAGGTGAATCAACTGAGGATTTGAACGCCTCCTTCCAGTTCACTGTAGCGAATGTATCGGAAAACAGTGCGAAGCCTTTTGATCTTTTTGAGTCGATTACGCTTATAGAGACGACCAGTGGAGATGAAAAGACGAAATACGCGACCTATGCCGCGGAAGATAAAAAATACCTTGCCGCGCTCCCAAGCTATTCCATTACGGAAACGAGTTCATACGAAACAGAGAGCGCCGCTAACTCCGCAAGCGCGAAAATCGCTTTGGTTTCAGTTTCTTATGACGATGCAAAGCGTGAGCAAACATTCACTTTATCGATTCGCTTTGGTTGGGGCGAGGCATTTGGCTCAAAGAATCCTTTTGACCACTATAACGCTTTAGGGCGCGCGAGCTACGCGACTATCGCGAATAACGCGCTCAATGAGCTATCGCAAGTCCATGCAAGTTTCAAATTGACGATTACGACAAAGTAAATCGTATTAATGAAAGAGAGGTTAGTTTTTATGGCTAAATTAACGAGAAAATCCTACAAGAGGAAGAAGATCGCCTTCGGCGCGGCGATACTAGGTGGCATCGCTTTGGTTTCTAGTGGTTTTGCGGCCTTCGTTTTGTCTGCGAACGCGAATAAAGACGCCGAAGGCGCAGTCAATGTCGGCAAAGTCATCAACGGTTCCGTCGCAATGGAGCTATATTACCAAAATGGCAGCAACTATGTCCTTATCACAGACGAGAATAAAACCAATACTGGCGCTTTCAGCTTTGACGCTCCAGAATCGGACGTGAAAAAAGAAGGGGAGGTCAATCGCGTCTATTATAAAAAGATAGGGGACACGAAACCGGAGACGTTATCGCTTGCCTATAAATGCTCCATCGAATCAAAAACGGATTCTTTGGCTTCTTTGAACGTCAAAATGACGACGGTCACTTCCGCTGGCAACGATTTAAATCAAGCGGTCACTGATGGATACGTCACTTTGCCAAGTTGTCTAAGCAATAAGGGCATCACGGCCACTTTCACCGAAGGGAAAGAGACATTCACTAGCGATTTGGGGACTGGCTCTAACGATAATATCACTATAAAAAAACGGCCCCGAGTGGAGAGAATACCAACTATAAATGGGAAATCATCTATACCGTTTCTTTTCAGTGGGGGGCGCGCTTTGCGAAGAAGAACCCTTCTCTTTTCTTTGATAGTGACGACAAATCCGACTTCTACAAAAACGGAGAGAATCAGATTGCCGGGAAAGAAGTTCCACTTCAAACCGTCGATCAGGATTTGAACACGATGCACACTTTGCTTGATGGCATCAAATACACCATTGCTTTCGAAGCCATAGGGGCATAATGATATACTTTTAGTATGTCTACGACCGAGATCATCGCTTTAATCGCCACTTGCGTGGGAGTGATAAGTTTTGCTCTTGTCATCACAGTTCTTTATAAGAACTATATCGGCAAGACCCTTTCCGAAACCGAAGAGGGGAGAAGGGACATCGAACTCATCGATAAGATGATTTACGAGAAGGAGAAGCGAGTTCAAAGAAGGCATAAAGTCATCTCCATCGCAAAAGACGTCGTTTATTACGTTTTCTTGGTTATTTCGATTCCTCTTCTTGCTTTTGCTATCTACTCAAGAGTCACGAATGGCGTCGTCATGGTCGGCGATTCTTCCGCGATGGTCGTCGCCTCTGGCTCCATGAGTGCGAAAAACCCATCGAATGACTATTTGCTCACGTTTGATCTCAACGACCAATTTAATACCTATGATTTGATTGTTTTGAAGAAGGTCAATGAGCATTCGCTTCGAAAATATGATGTCATTGCCTATCGTAACGACAAGAATGTGAATATCATTCACCGTATCGTCGATATTGAAACGGCAAATGGCTCCATCCGTTACGTTACGAGGGGCGATGCCAATAACGTGACTGACTCTTATCACCCAAGATATGAAGATGTCATCGGCAAATACACTGGGAAGAGGATTCCGACGATTGGCATCTTCGTCTCCTTCTTCCAAAGCTATGCCGGGATCGTCACGGTGAGTTCTCTCATCTATTGCTTGTGGAGCATCGACTGGCAAAACAAGAAACTAGAGGATGCGGAAGAGGAAAGAAAAGAAATCCTCCTAAAAGCCTTCGACTTCTCATCAATGAACGAAAACACGTGCTTTGATATGGCTTCTGGGTTCGAATCGAGAGTCTATTATCAAGGATATTGCTACAAATTCAGCGATAAGGGCTTTCTTTCCAAAGAAGAGATGACCATCGAAGAGAAAAAAGAATTCATGGATCAAGATATCACCAAGGTTATCAGGAGAAACGGGGGAGAAAAGAAAGTCATCTTCTCTTCTCTCCTCGATAGATTCAAGAAAAAGGACCATCAACGAAAGAAGGAGGAATCCAAAAATGACGAAAAGAACGATTAGGCCTTACTTAACGAGGAAAAATCTTATCTTGCTTTCCGCGATTGCCATCTATGCGGTTATTTTTGCATTCACGGGCTTTTGCCTGGTCGCGGATGGCAAAATATTCTCCAAAGAGAACCCTTTGCTCGCTCTAGCGAAAGGCATGGGGTATGTCCCAGTCGCTATCGGGGAGGGAGGGATGACGATTATTGCGGTATCCATCGTCTTGGTTGCTGTTTATGTGATTTTGCTCGCCTTCTTATTGATCTACATTTATCGCTTTGCGGTGATTAACAACATCAAACGTAATAATAAAAAACTGGTTTGCGCTTATTTTGGCGCGATTCTTTGCTGCGCCTTCCTTTCCTATGGCCTTTCCGTGATTGTCGCATCCGCCCAAGGCAACGCCTCATCCATCGGCCCTTTGTCTTATGTTCTTGGCTATTCTCTTTTATCGTCTTTGCTCGTTACTTTCGCCCTTGCTATCCTCATCGGCGCGATTAGCATGTTCGTTACCAATATTTTTCTAGTGGATAAGCCATATCGTTTCTTTTCTTCCGATGAGAACGAAAAATTAGAAGACATGGACGCAGGTGGCAATGAAGACGTTTCCTCCTCATTTGATGCGGTCGCGTGCCAAATTGGCTCACCGGGCGACAAGACGCTAGTTCCCGCTAACGCAGCCATCGGAACCGAAGATAAGGCAAGGGATCTGGATGCTCGCGAAAAAGTCTTCCCCGGTTTGTCGAGAATCGATGCGAAATATTCCGGATTCGAGGTGGATTCCACCCCTTCCGACGATATTACCCTAGAGGAGCTTGCCAGGCAATTCCGCAACTACCTCGCCAAAGCAGAGCATCTTTATTTCGATATAGGAACCATCCGCCTTTTCCTTGCTTCCTTGGGGACGTCCCATTTCATGATACTCGAAGGACTTTCGGGGACGGGCAAATCCTCGCTTCCCCGTTTCTTCGCCAAGTTCGTCAATGCGAAAGTTACCTTCATCCCCGTTCAAGCCACTTGGAGGGACAAATCCTCCTTGCTAGGCTATTTCAATGACTTCTCTCGCACTTATAACGAGACCGATTTCTTACTCTCCCTATACGAGGCTGGCTATAACCCAGACCAAATCAACGTCTTCGTTCTTGATGAAATGAATATTTCTCGCGTTGAGTATTATTTCGCGGATTTCCTTTCCGTCCTCGAATATCCGGCTGAGGACTGGAAAATCAGAATCATGCAACTCCCTTATGGCTTTGTCTCGCCCACAAAGCTCATTGATGGCAATTTGCTTATCTCCGCGAATTCCTTTTTCGTGGGGACCGCAAACAAGGACGATTCGACTTTCTCCATTGCCGATAAAGTATATGACCGTTCCATCACAATGGATTTTGAGACCAAGAACGAGCCTTTCTCCGTCAAAGAAGATGTGCCCCCGATCCATCTTTCTTATAGCAAGCTCTCCTCTTTGTTCAATAGTGCCTCTCTTGTCGAAGAGAATCGGTTTACGAAAGGGGACCTACGGAAATTCACCATCATCACGGACTATATTTATGACGAATTCGATATCGCTTTCGGAAACCGCGTTTTGAACCAAATTGAGACAATCGTACCTCTTTATCTTGCCACAGGCGGGACGAAAGAGGAAATCACGGATTTTATGCTTTTAAGGAAAGTCCTTTTCAAACTGGAAGGGAGATTTGAGGATTTCGTCAAGCCTGCTTTGAAAAACCTTCTTGCTTTGCTAGATAAGACGTATGGGAAAGAGGGCTTTACGGAGAGCCGTGCCTTCATTTACAAGCTAATTAAGAAACTATAGAGCGATGAGAAACGTTGAGGAAATCTCCCTCAAAGAAGGTGTGAGAAAGCTCGAAAAGTCCTTTCTTGCCTCTCCTTCTTTGGCGGAGAGCTACAAAAATATCGGAGAAAGAGAAATCCCTTCTTTGCAAAGGCTCTCTTTCGCTTACGATCGAAAGATCCTCCTTTCCTATGAATCTATCCTCAGCGTCCTTTCCTCCATCGCCTTAAAGCCCTACTCCGTCAACAAGCGGGAGGAAATCGTTGAAATGGCGAATAAAGCGGGCCATCTCTCTGTAGAAGCGATGCGAAAGACCTTACGGGATTCCTCTTTGTGGAAACGATATGGCAGCATTATGATCCCAGAGGAGGTCTATTATTTCCAATATTACGATGAGCTCATCACTTATGAGAATGTTTTCATCATCACTTTCCTAGAGATGATCTCTTCCGAACTCGCAAAATACCGCGCCTTCTACGCCTCCTTATTGAAGACATCCAAAGATTCTTGTCCTCTTACTGAGGAAGGGGAACCCCTCTCCGATGCTCTTTTTGTGGTTTCCAAGTTGGAGCGCAAGCTCCTCAAAATCAAGAACACTTCTTTTTATAAAGCCGTTGCGAAAACCCCAAAAAGGATTCGTAATGTCATTCCCACGAATGTTTTATTGCGGAATGACAAATACCATGCTGCTTATAAATTCTATAAAGGCATGGCCCATTATGAGGACCTTCTCTCCCTTCAAAGCGATTTCGCCCGTTATGAGTACATCCTGATTCTGAAGGAGTTTCATAAAGAAGGGTATCGCCTTCTGAGCCGAGGTTCCTCTCTTCTGATCGATCAGAGGATTTCGCTCCCTGACTCCCTCCTTTTCCAAAAGGGGAAAGACATCCGTTATCGCCTTTCTTATCTTGAAAAAGAGAACGCTTTCCTTTTCGAAGGAAAAGGCGGGGGAATAAGAGGAAACGTCCTTCTTTATCTAGCCCCCAACGAGTCGCTCATTGAGAGTGGTGAAAAAGAGAATGTCGATGGCGTGGATTTCCTTTCCCTTTGGCACTATGGCTATAAAAAAGGGGAACAAGCTGTTTTATTTACGGACGATTTCCATAACGAAGAAGAGCTCATCCATCTTTTCTTTTCCTCTCATTTCCATAAAAACGTGGGGGACGAGGAGCTTTATTCACGCTACTGCCCCGTTTGCCGAAGCGAGGCCATTGTCGAAAAAGAAGGCAGACTTTTTTGCGAGAACTGCCATTCTATCTACCATTTCGATCGCGAAAAGGAAATCGTTTTCCTTAACCGAAGGAGAGAATAAGTGAAACCGAATAGCGAAACTATAGCGAAAGAGAGAAACGAAAGAGATTACACCGAGAGTACACCCGCTATCTTGATCCAAAATCTTCATAAATCCTATGGGGAGAAAGAAGTGCTAAATGGGCTGAACCTTGAGGTAAAACAAGGAGAGCTTTTTGGTTTTATCGGGCGTAATGGCGCTGGGAAGAGCACGACTATTGATTCCATGATTGGCTTAAAGAAATTCGATTCTGGGAAAATCGAACTCCTTTCCTACGACATCAAAGAGGAGCCGATTTTGGCGAAGTCGCATTTCGGATACGTTCCTTCCGAGCCTTCCGTCTATGAGGTCATGACCGGATATGAATATCTCGAATTCGTGGCTTCCATCTATCAAATATCGGAAGGGCAATTCAAAGCCAATTACCTTTATCTTACCAAGCGCCTTCAGCTAAAAGAGAAGGATTTAGAAGCTCCAGCCTCCACTTATTCCCACGGCATGAAGCAAAAACTTTGCCTCGTTGCCTCTTTATTGAACAATCCGGATATTTGGATACTAGATGAACCAACCGTCGGGCTTGACGTCATCGCTGTGGAAGAGCTAGAGAAAATGATGAAAGAATACGCAAAACACGGCAAAACGGTGTTTTTGACCTCCCACGATATCAAACTCGTCGCCGCGATATGTGACAGAGTTGCCATCATTAACGATGGCAAAATCGCCCACTTATTGGATTTGAACAAGGATCCGAATAAGCGACTCCAGCTGCCACGGCTATTCTTTGAGATTTATGAGGGGAGCGAAGCATGCTGAACCTCATCGCCAAAGATTTTAAATTGATGTTCGCGAAAAACGGATCGCGTTCCTCCAAAATTCTCTCTTGGGTTTTCTCTTTTCTCGCCGGCGCGATATTCATCGGAATCGAGACGTATTTATTTCGCGCGATTCTTTCCAAAATCGGCGTTTATGATGGCGCTTCTGAGTCTTTTTTCATCCTCTTCCTTTTCCTTGTCGCTATCATCATGTCCCTTATCGGGGTGGAAATGGCGAGGAAAGCGTTCTTTTCCTCCGATGAGGTCAGACAGTTTGCGACTTTTCCTCTTTCCTCAGCGAAGAAGATTCTCTCTAAGCTGTTCTTCTTGGCGATTACGATGTATTTATTGAATCTTCTTTTCGAGATGCCTCTTTTCATCGCCTATGGCAATTATTTCCATAAGACGTTGATCTATTTTTACACATCTTTGTATTATCCTTTCTTGATTCTTTTCTTCGAGCTCGGGATCGCTTTTTTGCTCGTTTATCCCTTTAAACTCTTGCTTGATTTTCTAAAAAGGCATTTCTTTTGGCAGCTTATCGCGAGCTTATTCGTCACTTTTGTCGGAGCCTTCCTTTATTCACTTTTGCTGAATTTGTTCATCAATTTGGTGTCCGATAACGCGCTTTCCGATTTGTTTACGGCGGACTCTATCGCTCGGATATCTTCCATTTCGGAATGGCTCATTCCCGTGAATTTTCTTATCCGCTCCATCGTCAAATACGATGTCACGATGGTTTTCCCTTATATAGGCATCTCCTTGGGCGTCTTTGTCATTGGCCTATCCCTTGTGATTTATTTCTATTCTCATTTTTCCGTCTCTGAGGCTATGGGCGAGAAAATCAAAGAGCATCGTTATCGAAAGAGGTCGGTAAACTATGCACTCATAAAAAAGGAGCTTCTTCTCCTTTTCCGCGATTCCTCCTACATCATTTCTTTCACTTCCCTTCTTTTCGTCGAGCCTTTTCTGACTTTTTTGGTGGTGAAGGCGATGAATGCAATCTTCTCGAGTGGCAATATCGCCTATTATTTGGCGGTCGTGCCGAATTTGCTCCCTCTTAGCGACGTATTCCTGATGATGCTATTTGGTGCGATCATCTCTTCGGGTGCATCGAATTATTTATCGAACGAGAAGAAGAGCATCCGCTTCATCAAGTCGAT
>DBJG01000038.1 GCA_002296455.1 Caryophanales bacterium UBA782
GCTTTGTTCTTAACGCGCGAGAAACTACCAAAAGCGTGGATGAACTTGAACGTGAAAATGGTTACCCATTTAAATTCATTCAAGACGTGATTGATGAAGAGCCGCTTCTAGACAATGACCTGATGAACTTGGCGGAAAAAGTATCTTCTTATTATTTATCTCCGCTTATGTGCGTCATCCAGGCAATGCTCCCTCTTTCTCTTTCCCCAAAACTATCTTCTCTCAAAGGCCCAAAAATCGCTTATGAGAAATGGATAGAGATTCTTTCTTCGGACGAAAGCGACTTAACGGATAAGCAAATAGAAGCGCTTCGTCTCATTTCAAAAAACAGCCCAATTTTAAAAAAAGAAGCAGGTTCTGCTTCGATTTTGGAAAAATTAATTGAGAAAAAACGCGTCAAAATCGTATTAAAAGAGAAAGAACGTTTTCACATTCGAGAGGAAGAAAAAGAGAACCCTCATGAAATGACGCTTGATCAAAGAAAGGCGTATGAAGATATCTTGAAATCCTCAAAAAGCGTTGTCTTACTTCAAGGTGTCACGGGCTCGGGGAAGACGGAAGTATATCTTCGTTTGAGTGAAAAGATTCTTGGCGAAGGAAAAACGGTTTTAATGCTTGTTCCAGAGATTAATCTTACTCCGGTCATGGTGGAATATTTCTCTCGCCGATTCGGTCAAAAAGTCGCTATTCTCCATAGTGAACTCACGCAAGCGGAACGCTACGACGAATATCGACGAATTAAACGAGGCGATGCTTCTATCGTCGTCGGTGCAAGAAGTGCCGTGTTCGCACCGCTTAGCAACATCGGTTTAATTATCCTAGACGAAGAACACGTGGAGTCATATAAACAAGATAATGCGCCGTATTATCACGCTCGAGAAGTAGCAATATTTCGCGGAGAACAAGCTGGAGCCAAAGTTGTTTTAGGAAGCGCCACGCCGTCTTTGGAAACGAAGGCTCGTGCATTAAAAGGCGTATATGGATTGGCTAGCTTGCCCCATCGGATTAACGAAAGAGAGCTGCCCCATACATCAATTATCGACTTGACTGACCGCAAAAATTTTGAGAAGGTCAGTCAAAAGTTGAGCAAGCCTCTTTTATTAAAAATTCGCGAAAAGTTGTCCAAGAAAGAACAAATTATTCTTTTAATAAACCGGCGTGGGTATTGGACGAACATTATGTGCGCCTCATGCGGTCATATTTTCGTGTGTCCTTCTTGCGCTGGAAATTTAACTTATCATACGGAAGACGATATGCTTAAATGCCATCATTGTGGGTACGTCGAACGTTTTCCAAAAGTTTGCCCAGAATGTGGTTCATCTCGTCTTATGAGAACTGGATATGGGACGGAACGGATCGTCAAAGAATTGAATGACTTATTTCCGGATGCACGAGTCGCTCGACTCGATAGTGATGTCGGAAAGGTGAGCAGAAAAGTCGAAACGATTCTTTCTGACTTCAAAAACCATTCTTACGATATTTTGGTGGGCACTCAAATGATTGCGAAGGGACATGATTTTCCTAACGTCACTTTGGCTGGCGTTGTTTTGGCTGATATTGGCTTATCACTGCCTACTTATCGAGCGGCAGAACGAACTTTCGAACTCATTGCGCAAGCCGTTGGAAGAAGTGGGCGAAGTGCGATTGTGGGCGAAGCTATGATTCAGACTTATAACCCATCCCATTACGCAATTGTCTATGGGGCCAAGCAAGATTACGAATCTTTTTTCGTCAAAGAGATGCAAGAAAGAAAGATTCAGCAATATCCTCCTTACGTCTATCTGATTTCACTTGAATTTCTTGCGAAAAACGAAGACAAGTGTATTCAAGCCTCTACCGATTTTTTGCGAGAATTGAAATTGCAAGCTTTTGAAAATGTGTCCTATATTGGTCCTCTTTCGCCTTTTTATTCCCTCAATAATGGCCGCCACAGTAGGATACTGCTTATTAAATATAAGCAAGGGGAACCTTTGCGTTCCTATTTAAAAGAGCTCGTAAAACGTTACAGCGGTCTTTCGGGAGTGGATATTTCTATCAATGTCGATCCACTCGATTATTGATTCATTTCTTTCACTTTCTTGCGCGCACTTCTATACGCGTGTGATATACTTTTGTTGTTGGAGAACGCTATGATTACTATTTCTGTCTTAGGGCTTGACCAGTTTGTCGTTGGTCACTATAGCAAAGAGCACACCGCAAATCTTGCTGAACTTTTTGAAACGGATACGGATGATATTAATTTCTATGCTCCCTCATCGATGATTTTTCATAACGGGGTGGAACAAACCAGTTGGAACACGATTGTTCGCGTTTTGGCAGAATGCAAATATCGTGTGGTCGAGCAAAACGTTGCTGATTATTTACTCAAGACGTTTAGTGAATTCTCAATTCATGTCCAAGTCGTTTTCGAATATTACGAAGAGGAAAACGAATACGAGAGAATTAATGAAGAATACCCTCGCTACATCACGGAAAGTAATATCGTGAGCACGGATGAGGAAGAGGACCAATGTGACGATGATTGCGAGGAAGCAAATCCTCGCGATAGAGCGGATCTCGACATCAACAATCCAGACGAATTATATTTGGGAAATGCCTTCGAAGGATTTGAAGAAAAAATCGAAGGAAAGAATAAAAAAGAATAGGAGATAATCATGGAAGAATTAGATTTATCTTTGACAATTTTAAATGACATCATTGACAATGACGTTTCGTTTAATGAAGCCCTTCGCAAAGTCTTTCAAAGCGATCCAGAGAAACGGCCGCTTCGTAAAAATGTTGCGACTCTTGTTGGATGTGAACTCCGTCATTCTCTTTTGTTCGAATTCTTGACAAAGCCGCTAGAAGCGCTTTCTACGGAAGAGAAACGTTTTCTTTCTTTGGCATTAGGTGATTTGTACTTCGTGAAGCGTCACACGAAAGAAGATGTTGTGGAAGCGTTAAAAAAGAGACTAGGCGAAGAAAAATACGCGTCTGTGGATCCTTTTGTGGAAAAAGCGGGGCAAACGAATGCTTTTATTCCAGAAAGTCTTCCTAAGAGCAGTAACCGTTATTTAACCCTTCGTTACAACACGCCTGAATGGGTTTTAAAAATCTGGGAGCACTTCGGATTTGGAACAACTTATAAAATTCTCAAGAAGAATAGTCGCCCTTTGGTGAATACTGTTCGTGTGAGAAATGTTCTTTCTGTTGAAGAACTTCTTAACAACAATCCAGATTTCCACAAAACTTCCGTTGAAGGAATTCTTTCTTATTCGGGCAAAACCCCATTAAGAAAACTCCCTGAGATGAGAGAAGGAAAGATTTTCCTTGAAAAGCCTGCGACGAAGGAACTTTTAGATCGCTATCATGTTTCTGAGCCAAGCGAAATTCTTGTCTATAACGCAAACGCGGATTCTTCTATTTTGAAAGAAATCATTGAACGTTATGGTTCGGAAGTTGGCATTAATTTGGGCGTTCCAAATCTAGAATCTTATCTTGATGTCACTAAAATGATCAAATCCATGAATTTGAAAAATGTCAATTTTTTCGCTGCGAATCCATTAAGCATGGAAGCGTGTATCTCCCGTCCTATCGATTTGGTTATCGCAGCCCCAAACAGCTCTAATTTTGATTTGATCCGTGAATACCCGGATTATCTCCTTCATTTCAAAAAAGAATCCATGGACGCCTTGTTCCAGCAAGAAAAGGATACGCTTGAAGGGACAAGCAAATATGTCGCGGAAAAAGGGAAACTCATTTACATGGTCTACACCATTTCCAAAAAAGAAGGGCATAACACCATTAATGACTTCCTATTGAACCACAAAGAATTCCATCTTGTGGAAGAAAAACAAGAATTCCCATTCGAAGAACTTGATACCGCTTTGTATTATTGCGTGCTTGAAAAAGATTCCTCTTTGGTCAAAGATCCGGTTGCGATGTCTTCGTTGCTTGCCGCAAACCAAGGAAGCCAAGAAATTTCCATCAGCGCGAATGCGAAATAGTTTATGCAAACGCAGAAAAACCTTTTCGGCTATACGTTTAAGGCACTTCAAGAGGAGATGGTGTCATTAGGGGAAAAACCCTATAGAGCTGTCCAACTCTTCCAGTGGATTTACGTCAAAAAAGTCTATGATTTTGATCAAATGACTGATATCTCTAAAAGTTTTAGAGAAGTTTTAAAACGTGACTATTGTCTTACATTGCCTACAATTTTTAAGCGACAAGATTCTAGCGACGGCACCATCAAACTACTTTTGGCAATGAAAGATGGTGCAAAGGTTGAAACAGTCTTGATGCGCTACGATTATGGCAACGTTGTTTGCGTTTCTAGCGAAGTTGGTTGCTCCATGGGTTGCGCTTTTTGCGCATCTGGCCTTCTCCGCAAAGAGAGAAACCTTACATCCGACGAGATGATGGGAGAAATTCTTTCTATCAATCAAATCCTCGCAGAAGAAGGACAAAATGTGACTCATATCGTCGTGATGGGCACAGGGGAACCATTTGATAATTACGATAACGTTCTATCTTTTGTTCATATTTGTAACGAGGCGAAAGGCCTTGCGATTGGCGCAAGACATATCACGGTGAGCACATGCGGGCTCGTGCCCGGTATCCGTAAATACGCGGATGAAGGAATCCAAATCAACCTTGCGATATCCTTACATGCACCAAACGACGACATTCGTAAGCAAATAATGCCAATCGCAAACCATTATTCTCTTTCCGAACTTATGGATGCCGTCCATTATTACGAGAGTAAAGGTGGGAGACGTGTCACTTTCGAATATATCTTGCTCAAGGGCATTAATGATTCTAAAGAGTGCGCGGACCAGCTAAGCGATTTGATCCGTGGCACTCTGGCTTATGTGAATCTCATCCCTTATAATCCCGTTAAAGAAAAGCCCTATGAGCGTTCTAGCGAAAAAACGATTCGCGCTTTCAATGACGAGTTAAGAAAAAGAGGCATCAATTGCACGATTCGCAAAGAATTCGGAACGGACATCGATGCGGCGTGCGGACAATTACGCGTGAGATATGACCAAAAGGGGGAGAGATGAAAAACCAACAGCATTTTGGAACCTACGCATATCGGACCGATATCGGCAGAGTTCGAACAAATAACGAAGACCAAGCTCTTGTTTTACTCAACGAGCGTGGTGAAGTCATGCTGCATGTTTGTGATGGAATGGGCGGAGCGAATAAGGGCGATTTGGCTAGCAAAGTCGCTATCGAAGGCATCGCTAAGGCATTTCGAGAAAAGAAAAAATCGCTTTTCCGTAGACAAGATTCTTGGTGGGCGAGCAAAGTTATTAAAGAGATAAACGCAAAGATTTTTGAAATGTCCGAAAGAAACCCTCTTTATAAAGGCATGGGCACAACCCTTGTTATGGTTCTTCTATCAGGGGCTTATTTAATGGTTGTTAATCTTGGAGATTCTCGCGCCTATTTAGACGATGGAAAAGCATTACGACAAATCACGGAAGATCAAACCTATGTTCGCTATCTTGTTTCGACAGGTCAAATCACGGAAGAAGAAGCTTTATCGCACCCCGATCGCCATATTCTTATGAATGCGCTCGGAATTTACCCTTCGGTTTCTTTGTCTTTTTCCTTCATCGAATATCATGGAGAATCCATCCTCTTGTGCACGGATGGGCTCTATAACCAAATTCCGCCGGAGACGATTCACACCATTATCTCCACGAACGAACGCGCAGATCAAAAAGTAATGAGTCTCATTACGACGGCAAACGCAGCTGGGGGAAGCGACAATGAAGGAGTCGCTTATTGGGAGACTTTGAAAGAATGATTGGACGCGGTGATAGAATTGATGAACGCTACCACATCGTGAATCCAATTGCCCATGGCGGAATGGCTGATGTTTATGAAGCCTACGACGCTGTGACGCGCAAAACAGTGGCCATTAAAATCATGCGTGTGGAAATGATGAAAGATGTGAAAAACATCGCCCGTTTTCAGCGCGAATGCATTGCTGTAGCGAGTTTAAATAGCCCTTATATCGTTCGCGTTTATGGACAAGGGACGATTGATGGAAGGCCTTATATGGTCAACGAATATGTACGTGGGGAAACGCTCAGAGATCGCTTGAATTTCGCAAGTGTCCATCATCTTTCTTGCCTTGAAGCGTGCGAAGTGATGCTTCAACTCACAGAAGGTGTTCAATACATCCATGAACATGGCATTGTTCATCGAGATATTAAGCCCGACAATTTGTTTTATTTAAGCGACGGGTCTGTAAAAATCAGCGATTTTGGCATTAGTTCCGAAATCGGAGAAAAAGTCAAAGGAGACGCCGTAAGCGGAACTGTTTATTATTGCGCACCAGAAATTCTTATGGGCCAATCAGCCACTCCATCTAGCGATATTTATTCCATGGGTATCGTTTTTTATGAGGTACTTGTTGGTAAGGTTCCTTTTGATGGCAACAACCCTGAAGAAATTGCGATTAAACAAATCAAAAACCATTTCCCAGAGCCGAGTCTTTCGCTTTCTAGCGTTCCTAGAGCGCTAGATAAAATCATCGTCAAAGCTTGTCGCAAGCGAAAAGAAGAACGTTTCGAAAGCGCCAAAGAAATGCATGATGCCATTGAAGAAGCAATGAAAAATGCAAAGAATTTTAAGGAGAAGAAAAGCTTTTTTGCGAAGCTTTTCGGGTTTAAATGATGACACTACACGACTTTTCTTACCCAAAAGGGAATCCATCGCTCCTTGCGGCGGACAAAAATCATCTTCAAGAAGAAGCAAAAAAGGCCGCGCTTGCTGGTTCTTATTTCATCCATATCGATGTGATGGATGGCATTTTCGTTGCCAACACTTCCTTCGGACTAGAGGTGGCGAAAAGTATTGTTGATCCAAAAGTTGGGCATCCTTTCTTAAAAGACACGCACCTCATGGTGGAGCGGCCGCTCGATGTTGTCGCTTCCTATGCTACTATATCTAATATCGTAACCTTTCATCTTGAGGCTGCGAAAGATAAGCAAACGGTTTTGTCCGCGATTTCTCTAATACGTGAAAAGGGCGCCTTTGCTGGATTAGCGATTAACCCGGAAACAAAATTAGAAGAGATTTTCCCCTTCCTTTCCTGTCTTGATCTTGTACTTCTTATGACGGTTCATCCAGGGAAGGGTGGACAGCCTTTTGACCCTAATGGATATCATAGAATCGCTCGCTTGCGCCATGAACTTGATAAATTGACTAACCCGCCAGTTCTTGAAATTGATGGGGGCGTAAACGAAAAGACGTACCAAGAAGCGATTCGCTCGGGCGCTGAATTGCTTGTTGCCGGCTCTTATCTATATGGACATGACGATTTTGCGGAACGATTTATGCGATTAGAGGAAAAACAATGACATTATTTATTGTTTTCTTGATTCTCACCCTTACATTGCCTATTCTCTTTCTATCTTATGCCCTTATAACAAAGAAAGAAGAAAAAGAGCCATTTTCCTTTCGCTCCTATTTTTCTTACGAACTTTTCCCAAAAAACAAAAGAAGTACGCACTATATAATATTAAGGATTATAGAGGGATTTTCCTTTGCCGTTCCTATTTTGCCTGGTTTATTTGGCCTTCTTTCTTTACACCAATGGGATTTAAATTCTGCGTTATTATTCATTGCTCTTCTTCTTTCTGGCCTTGCCTTTGGCACCAGTCAATACATGTTGAGCCTCGTTGATTTATCCTATGCAAGGCAACACCTCTCGCTCTTTTTCTCATCGGGTGCCAGTTTAATCCTTTTTGCTGGTATGGGCGGGTTTTATTTCATAGCCGTTTATCGCAATCTTAACGAAATGGTAATTCTTGTTCTTGCCATTCTCCTCTTTTTGATTTTATTGTTTACCGTCGCTTTCTTATTGAATCCGAAAATCAAAGATTGGGCAAAACTCGAAAAGCAAGAAAACGAAGATGGCAGTGTTTCCTTTCGCCGTCCTAAACGGTTTGTTCTTCCTTATAGCGAGTGGGGATTCGCTCTTTTGTCCATTCTTTCTAGCGTGATTACACTTGTTGGTTTGTTTCTTATTTCTATAAAATAAAAGAAAAAAGCCAGCTCATCACTGGCTTAAAATAACGAAAAAGAAAAACTATTTCGCTTCAGCGGTCTTTTCTTTCGTACTCTTGTTGAGTGCACGATAAGCACGCGCGGACATTCTCACTTCGACCATCTTGCCGTTGATTTCTACTTTGTACTTTTGAAGATTGACATTCCAAGTACGACGTGTGGCACGGACACTGTGGCTACGATTATTTCCGCTCATCGCCTTTTTTCCGGAAATTGGGCATACTCTTGACATATTTTCACCTCTACAACGCTAAAAGCGCGCTTAGAAATATACCATATTGGTATATTAGAGCAAAGCAAAATCTTCGTAAAATCATGAAAGTGAGACATTTTGTTCTTTCGCTTGAGAAGGGATGTAGAAGTAGAAGGGGATTTTTTACAAGAAAATGGCTTCGCCCATGTGTTTGAGGGGAATACTATGTTATAGTATTTTAGATAGCAATTCGCCTTTTGGGGAGAGAGATATGAGCACTAAATTAGCCGCGATGATCTTAGCAGGTGGGAAAGGAACCCGCTTGCAGGCTTTGACAAAAAAGCGTGCCAAGCCTGCCGTTTCTTATGGAGGGAAGTACCGCATCATCGATTTTCCTTTGTCGAATTGTGCTAATAGCGGAATTCATTGCGTTGGGGTATTGACTCAATACGAGAGCAGCGAATTAAACACTTATATCGGCAATGGCGAAAAGTGGGGGCTCAATGGTAACAAATCCTTAACATCTGTCTTGACACCGAAGCAAACAGAAGAAGGAAGTAATTGGTATCTTGGAACCGCTGATGCGATTTATCAAAACATCGATTGGCTTGATAGCGTTGATCCAGAATACG
>DBJG01000057.1 GCA_002296455.1 Caryophanales bacterium UBA782
ACATAAGCAGCTGGAATTTCATCAAAATAACCATATCCGAAAGAGGTATATGGTCCTTTCCAAACCATTTCCGCATCCTCGCAGTGATTGAGTTTGAGGAAGTCTTTGAACGACATTGAAAGATCTTTGAGGTTCGGGTTCGTTCCTTCGATGTGGGCAAGTTTCATCTCTGGACTTGGACAAGGCCCTTCATATTTTCCTTGCGCAACGCCACGGTGCCCGTTCACATCATACCCATAATACTTTTTCTTCAAAAGTTTTGAGAGCTTGTTAAGCTTGATGAGTTTCTTTAAAAGGGCAATTTTGCTTGTCTTTAAATCGGTGCCATCATTGTTTTTGAAGACACGTCCCATCTTTGGTCCATCGTGAGTAGTCCCACCGAACAATTCTGCTTCATGGACAGCGAAATAAGTATCGCACCCCATGACTGCACCCATTTCGATGGTGCGATCTTCCCATTCCCCTTTTGCGTTTTTGACTTTCATTTTCGGGGAGAAACATTTTCCGCCAACACGGTCACTCTTCTCAAAAATGACGTAATTGTCATAGCCATTTTTCTCAAGATACATGGCCGTGGCTTGGCCCGCTGGGCCACCACCGACAATCGCGATTCTGACATTCTTATCTGCCATTTTTGCTCCTTTTCGGTCATATTTTTGACCTGAACATCTACTATTATAGAAACACATTATCAAAAAAGTATTAAATTACTGAAATACCGCTTTTTTGATTTTTGGATATCGAGTCATGAAAAAAGGGCTGATTTTGTTCAGCCCAATCTCATTGATTTATTTTCGAATTAATAATTTGTAGCGCGCAATTCGAAATAGGCCTTTGGATGATTGCACACCGGGCAAATCTCTGGTGCGAATTTCCCAACGACGATATGTCCGCAGTTGCGGCACTTCCAAACAACAATCTCATCACTCACGAATACTTTGCCGCCTTTGACATTGGCGAGAAGTTTCTTATAGCGTTCTTCGTGGTGTTTTTCAATCTCGGCGACCATACGGAATTTGGCGGCGATTTCCTTGAATCCCTCTTCTTCTGCGACTTTGGCGAATTCTGGATACATGTCGGTCCATTCATAATTTTCGCCATTAGCAGCCGCTTCTAGATTATCGATTGTATCCTTGATGGCCCCACCCTCAAGGTACTTGAACCACATTTTGGCATGTTCTTTTTCGTTATCTGCCGTCTCTAAGAAAAGAGCGGCAATTTGCTCATAACCTTCTTTTTTCGCTTTGCTTGCAAAGAATGTGTATTTGTTGCGAGCTTGGCTCTCACCTGCAAAGGCGGCAAGAAGGTTCTTTTCGGTTTTCGATCCTTTTAATTCCATATTTAATTTATATCCTCCTGAATAAAAGCGACATACTCATTATATCGAAATCTCAAATCGTCGATAGCGATATGCAACAAAAATTATTTTTTCTTCTCCTCGCGTTTCGGCCGATATACATAGCGGATATATTCGTAGTTGTCCAAAGAGCCCGAGACATCGACCATGAAATTGTGAACCTGTTCGCGCAAATCGTGTGCTCGTTCGCCAAGTGGCAAAGAAACATCTGGATAAATTGGCGCGCTAATATGGGTGACGATTTTGGGCGGAAGTTTGCGGAAAAGTTTCCTCTTTTTGTAGGTATTACAGAAAGCGACGACAGGTGCATTTAATTGGGCCGGGTAAGTAAAACTCGCGTCAGGGAAATCGCGAATCATTGTCGTATAAGGCCAAATGTGAGCTTCTGGATAAATCAGGATGACGCCGCCTTTTTTGTAGTGATATTCCACCGCTTCCAAAAACTTCTGAGCCTCTTTTGGGTTCAAAGGAATCGGTAAAGCACCAAGCATCATCACAAGCGTTTTTATGCCTGGAATACTCACGACATCTTGGGAGCAAACAGTATAAACGCGACGCGGATTTGCAATGGTCCCATGAGGGATGACGCCATCCGCTTCTTGTGTGTGATTGCCGTATAAAAAATAGCCCCCATGAATATGTGCGCGTTTGAGCCGTTTTTTTCCGACAACTCGCTGCGCCCAAACGATTTTCACATAAAGCCAAACAAACGGCATTGCAATGCGATAAATCAACCAGCCAAAGAAACGAAAGAATAGATTCTTCTTTCGAAGATATTTAAAATTTTCCGGAAGTGGTTTCCATTTAATTGCTTGATTCTTCGCGAAGTCATCATTATTGAAATCGCTATAATAAATCACTCGTTTTTGCTTCATATCTTCATTTTACACAACTAGAAGTTCGAAAGGAATAACATCGCGTTGCGTGCCAATAGGAAAAAGACAATAAATACCGGATTTTCATTCTCCAAAAATGGATCAAGCGCCTTTTTTAATCGTCTTTGCGCTGATCTTGGCCACAAATTTTCGCGAAAAGAAGCGTGGCGCAAAGCAGGTGATTCTATTTTTGAATCCAACAATTGCGAGGCTTTTCCCTTTTTTAGACATTCTATATCCATAGCTAGCCACCGCGAAAGCGCTGGCGGGTTTGATTTTGGAAAAAGTGTAATCGTTATGCGCTTTCCCAACGAATTTCGAGGTGAAAGGGCCAGGGGCCAAAGTAAGGATGTGAACACCACTTCCTTTCAGTTCGTAGGCAAGAGACTCCCCAAGATTTAGAACAAAACTCTTCGTCGCGTGATAAGTGCACATAAAAGGTCCAGGAACAAAGCCAGCAATCGATGAAATATTGATGATGTGTCCTTCTTTGTGCTTCAGCATATCTTCCATATATACACGCGTGAAATATAGAAGCGCGTTGCAGTTAACTTCAGTCATTTTCATTTGCTTTTCGATATCCATATCTTTGAAGTCGCTGCAGTCCCCAAAGCCAGCCGCATTGACGAGATTATTAACGAAATAGCCTTTCCCTCTCGTATAAGAAAAGACTTTTTCCAATTCGCCTTTTTCTGACAAATCCGCGGTGATTTTATCCACCACAGCATTCGGAATTTTCTCCCTTAGTCTATTTTCTGTATCCAATAAACCCTTGTTATCGATATCGACGAGGCAAACTGCGTTTCCGTCTTTCGCGAAAAGATAGGCGAATTCTTTCCCAAGCCCTCCGCCTGCACCAGTAATCAAAGTGATTTTGTTTTTCATAGTATCTCCCTTACAAGATAAGCATACCTTTTGTGAACGAAAAAAGCGACATGGGTCGCTTATTTTTATAAAAAGAAGAAGAAATCACATTCCTAGAAAAACAAAAAACTCCTGATTTCTCAGGAGTGAATGCCGAGTGGTTGCGGGGGGTGGATTTGAACCACCGACCTCCAGGTTATGGGCCTGGCAGGCTACCGGGCTGCCCTACCCCGCGATAGAATTTCGGCTCGATTATCTTACGCGCTTAAAATAGCATTGGCAAGTGGCAATTCACCAATCATTTATTTCGGCGAGCGAAAGGTATTCAAAAAGGTTTCTCAAAGAAACTCGTTCGTAGAAGGAGAATCGGTTTCTTGCTTAACTGTTTTTTTCGCTACAAAGTAATCTTCCTGATGTCTTTTTTCAAGTTCCTTCCGAATTTCGTCATACTCTTTTTCACTGATCTTATAACCAAAACGGATTGTAAAATATTGGATGAGAACACATATAACGATGGAGCCGATAAACCACACCATAAAAGCGATTTTCGACTCATTTGGCAAATTTGTCAGAGCATTAGAAATGAGTGCGCTTGCCTCCGACTCATCGATTAGCCCCGCTTCTCGCTGCTGGTTTGCGGAATTGACGGAATCGAGTGCAAGATATACTCCACTTGCAGCAATGGCAAGCGCATATATTCCTTTTTCCAAAGCACCTGCTAGTTTCGCGTCCAAAGGGCGCCAAGCAAAGGCTACCGTTTCTTTGCGCTCTCCAAACTTCCATTCGTTATAGTCAATCGTATCTTGAAGGAGAACAAGTTCAACAAGGTACATAATGCCTAGTGCCATTGAAAAAAAGAAAGTGGGGATGAAAATAAGCCAGCCCGTACCACTGAACGGATTTAAAAGGGACGTGTTCCAAAAATAAGATGGCTCGCTATAAGCAAGCGGTTTCTCTCCAAACAAAGGGACGCCAAGAACAAAAAAGAGAGCGAAGCTGATAAGACAAATGCAAAATCCAGCGCGCATAATGACCCGATAAGAAAAGCGCTTTGCGATCGTTGGATAGAGTATTTGCGAAAATAGAGCCCCTAAAGCATAAAAGGCGAGGAACCATATTACGACAGCGCCACCCAGTTTGATGCTCCCATAAGTGATATAAAAATAATCATATCCAAACCCCATCGCTATATTGCCAAGCAGGTAATAAAATAAGAGAGAAATGACTACCATCCTTAAAGGCTTACTATCTTTGAACACTTTAAATAAATCCCAAAGTTTTGTTTTGCTTGAGATTCCTTCTTGGACCAAATCGCGGTCATGTTCTTTGCAGAAAAAATAGACAAAAGCCTGAGAAAGAAGAAACAAGATGGTTGTTGGGATAGCAATATAACCAAAAAGTGTGTAGTTCTTTGAACCATCGCCTTGAAGCAACACGACGAGCACGTTCATCCCGATATTGCCAATCATCGCAGCAATGGAAACGAGGGCAGTCAGTTTTTTCCTTTCTCCCTCTTCGTTTGTTAAAGAGGGAAGCATCGCCCAATAAGCAATGTCGTTCATTGTGAACACGAAATCCCAAAGGAAATAATAAATGCCAAAACAAACGACAAAGCCCCATCCTTTCGGTTCGAGTAAGAACATAAGCAAAACCATCACGCTCGTGCCGATCGCCCCCAAAAGAATCCAAGGTCGATACTTCCCGCTTTTGAAATGGCAGCGTTCCACGATAAGAGACATAATCGGGTCGTTGAATCCATCCCATATTAATAGCAATGCAAAAATTAAGGAAATCGCGCCTAGTTGCTGCAAGTATTGGTCTCCACTCCCCAATAGACCGCTCGTTTTGGCATATGTCAAAAAGAAGCCGGAAACGAGGACGGTACACGCATCGCGAAAAACGCCCGAAAGAGAATAGATGAGCCTAGTCGACTTAGGGACATGATTGCCAGAGAACGTACCCGCCGTCAACCCTTCTTTTTTCCGCTTACCCCAGTTCCTCATACAACGAAATTCCTATATGCGTTTCAGAAAAATGCATGAAGAGAGAAAATATTTTTCTCACCAGCGGTTAAACACTTTCTCGGCAAAGCCAACTTTGTCTTTGATTTCAATCTTTTTCCCGTCTACGAGAAAATAGCCATTCCATTTGCCAAAAGCCTGATGTTGG
>DBJG01000052.1 GCA_002296455.1 Caryophanales bacterium UBA782
AATTATATTTTATAACTTCGCCCTTAATTATTACAGATGTGCCAAAGTGATTGGGCCAATGACTGTCAAAACTATTGCAAAGAGAAAAAAGAACACCCTTTTGGTATCATATAGGAGCATGGAACATAAAAAAGATTCACTTTCCCAAAAAGAAATAGAAAACAATCGCAAGAAACTTCTCGAGAAACTGAAAAAAATTAATGGGAAAACAATTGGCGAAATTGATCAATATGGTCTTTTGCAAAACGGGAACAACAAAGGCGATATTGGCCAAGTGATTCAAAAATATTTAGGCAAGAATCTTGATAACAATCCAAGTCTCGATTTCCCCGATGCAAAACTAGAGTTAAAAGTCACGGGGCTTTTACCTAGCAAATCCAAAAAGAAAGACAAATTCCGAGCGAAAGAGAGGCTTGTACTCACCATTATTAACTATAACGAGGATTACAAGGATTCTTTCGAAAACAGCCACCTCATAGAGAAATGTAACGACCTGTTGATGACTTGCTACGAATATCTAGAGCCTCAAAATGGAGAGAAAGTTGATTATAGCTCCTTCCCCGTCGCCGATTCCTTTATCTTAACCTTATCCAAAGAAGATAAGGCCATGATGAAACAAGACTATGAAACGATAATTTCTAAAATCAAATCCGGCCAAGCAGATCAAATATCCGAATCGGATACAAACTACCTAGCTGCCTGCACAAAAGGGAAAGATTCTTCCGTAAGAACCTCTCAGCCTTTTTCGAATACACTAGCAAAGCCAAGAGCCTTTTCTTTAAAGCAGTCATTTGTTAATTCTCTCATCCGAGAATTCATCTCGGACGAGCATTTTCAAAGTATCATGAACGGCATAGAGGGTTCGATGCCAAATTTGGAAGACTTCGTGCTGTCAAAACTCAAACCGTGGTTTGGGAAAACGGAAGAAGAACTCAGTCGTTCTTTAAATGTCACCTCTCATGCAAAAAGCCGCTATTCCATGTACATAAACAGAATTTTTAAAGTTTCTAGTTTGGAAAAATCGGAGGAATTTCAGAAAGCGAATATCGTTGTAAAGACCATGCGAATTCAAAAAACAGGTTCAATCAAAGAAAAAATGTCTTTCGCTCAGATGAATTTCATCGAAGTCGCAAACACAGCTTGGGAAGAATCCAGCGTAAGAGAGTATTTCGCAGAAAGACGTTTTCTGTTTGTCGCTTTCAAAGAAACAGAGAAAGGGTACGTCTTGGATAATGCGACTTTTTATAACTTCCCAGAACCAATCGTAGATGAATTTATTGGATACACATATAAACGAACACGAAAATTATTGTCGGAAGGAAATATCGTCAAACTGTTAACGGCGAATAGCAAAAAAGCAATGATTCACAAAACGAATTTTGTCGGTTCAAAAGAGAATCCGATTTGCCACGTTAGGCCACATGGGGCAAATTTTAACGACCAGTCACCACTTCCGGTTCCCGACAAAGTCACTGGATATAAGTGCTATGAAAGGCAATGTTTTTGGATTGATACAAGATTCATAAATGCCGTTTTAAATGGAAAAGAAAAAGAATATGTGTTTTTTGCAAGAAAACAGTTAAAGCTAGCCAGACAAACTGAAGACTAATCTCCATCTCCTTCTTAAAGGATAAAGCAATCGAAGAACATGCCAAAGCCAAAGGCGCCCTTCTCATTTGGTTCAGCGAAGAGATTGAACAAATGTTTATAGGTTCGCCCCATCAAAAGAAGCGAGAAAGCGAAAAGGGCACAGCGCTTCTTACACGGAAAAGCCACATCAATCGGCGCTCAAAAGCTCGCAAAAGAATCGCAAAAGAATCGCAAAAGTAAAAAGTAACATTCTATGTTTCCTTTATCATTTTATTCAATGAAGATAGGGAAGAGATTCATTATTACTACCAAAACTAAAAGAACTGATTTAGAGAACCCTTCCATTCGAAGACAAATTAATCAATCAATCGAATATTTCCCCACCGTTAGGCATAAGCCTGCGACATTTTGACGGGATTGTATCCGGTATGTTCACTTCTCCGTAAAAAAATAAAGTGCTGTCTTTGTACCCGTAGGCATCTATTTCCCCGATACTAAGAATTTTGCCTTTTGAAACGCGGAGGCAATGGGCCTGGCTCTTCTTGCTTTGCTCATAAAAAGAATAGATTCCGTCTTTTTCACGCACGCTCCAAATGCCATATGAGCTCATGAGCGCGAGATTATAAGGTAGAGAAGCGAAAAAATGAAGGTAATCTTGTATTCGAGACGGGTCTCTTGTGAAGTCAAAGTCGCTCGTTATTTCATAATAGTCTGTTAATGATTGCTCATCGCGTTGATAAGCTCTATAGATATGTTCCCGGTATTCACGTTGATCGTCTCTGGTACCAGTTATATATTGATAGTCACAATGTTGGAGATAAGTAAAAGACCATATAGCGTCATCGACTGGTCGTATCCACGATTGGTGGAACGATTCTTTCCCATCCCCTGTATTAAAGCGCCGCTGATAATAATACGAATTAAGTTCAAATAGGTGGGTTTCTTTTCTTCCTTCTTTTTCATAATGTCCAGGCTGTTTCCACGAATTCTCAACACGAACGGGGAAAAGTTTTTCGTAAGCGTTGTTCCCTTTCAAATTGTTATAGTCTGCAAGGGCGGTTTCTTTCGCATCATCAAAGTCCACCTCTTCACCTTCGAACAAAAAGGAAACATCTTCCTCATATGAATGCTCTAAGAACCCTCTCGGCACACCATCGCCATTACTGCAGTTGACAAGCAAAAAGGAAATCACAAAAAGAGGAAATGCCTTTTTTCGAAGAACACCAAGTTTCACGTTATTCATAAATTATCCCCATAAAAAATGACGAAGTTTTTCATTGCAGAATCAAGTTCAACGCTCACGGTAATCGTGATAGCAAACGTTAAATCATTATCGTCATAGTTTACAAATTTAACCACGCTGCAATTCGAATCAAGCGTTCCAGACATCAATTGATTATCACAATCGTCTTCCAGCGAAATTCTAAATAACGTATACCTCGGTTCAATGCGATCGCCAGGAGATTTGTTCCCCAAGTCGCTAGAGCCGAGGGTAAAAGCAGACAAAGACGCAGTAAATGTTTCATCTAAATCAAGCGTAAAGGAATGGGAAAAAACTGCAAATCCAGATCCACTATATGACATTTCCTGCCGCTCGGCATTTTCGATAAAAGAAACCGCTTTTTCGTAATTGATGATTCCAAATCCATATTTTTCATCGCAGGTTAGCGCTTGTGTTTTGCCTCTCGTTGTACTCGCGTTGAATATGGCTTGTAGCCTTTGAGGATGACCGACAAGTAACGAAGGGAATCGTTCCATGAGCTTTGCCGCAATACCAACAGCAATCGGGGTTGCGAAACTGGTTCCAATTGCCAAATCGCCTTTATCTTTATCACCGATTTCTGGCCCAAAAGAAACGTTTGGATCGTTAAAATGCTCGCCATAAGCGACAACGTTTGGTTTTGTGAGTCTTTCGCCTGCAGACGAACCTAATCCTTCACATTCGGTGTTATAGCAAGAAAAAGAAGAGATTTGTCTATTGATATCAATTGAACCCACGGTAATTGCGTTGATGGCTCGGGCAAAAGAATTCACTAAGTGTTTTCCTTGTGAGCCTCCGTCATTTCCAGCAGCAACAAATACGGCAATGCCATAATATCTTGATAGCCAATCGATGTATCTTGATTGATGTGAATAATGTTTTTTTCCTGCAGTTACCGATAAATTCAGAATATTAACTCCGGAATCAACCATCAAATCCATTGCAAAAGTAAAGCGGTATGGGTTAATCAAGTTTGCTGTATCGTAATAATAAATAGAGCTTTGCGGAACGATGCCACTTTTGCCCGCAATCATTTCAGCAATTCTTTTTGCGTGGTCACCGTGGGAATTGGTCATTCTGAAATCATCGGTTGGGCGTAAAGAATGGATCTGCCAATTCGGATTATCAAAATTCTCCGTAGTAAAAGCGCCTTCTCCGTCGATTATTCCTATTTTAAGCGAGTTTCCGTTATAACCATCATTTTTAATTCCATGCAATTCTTTAACTTGATCATACGTAACCGAAGCGGAAGAATTCGATACATTCGCCGTTACGTCCGGCAATAAGGGTTCCGAATCAATACTATTCGAATCGATAACTTCGGTCCAATAATCGAGAACGCCATTGGTGTCAGCCTCGATTGCGTCAATATCTATGAGATATAAATTCACGTCGTGATAAATTTTACTCGCAAAAGGAGAATATGAAGAATAAGTAAAATCTTCGAGGCCGATTGAATCGCAAATGCGGATCATGTGTTCTCGAAAATAATTCTGATTTTGAAGCCGGAAAGACTCTAAATCAGCTTGCCGCTCCGCTAATGTTTCGTTAGGATCCGTTTCCGTTAGAGGCGTCAATTCGGGAGTATTGAATTGAACAAAAAGGCTAATTCCTTGTTCTTCGCTCAACGTCATCTCTGAATTGACAATTCGTTTTTTAGCTTGGGGTTTCAATAAAAACGGTTCTTCATTCTTGCTGCTCTGATGATGATTGATTTGAAAACTTGATGAGGAGAAAACGCTACAAACAGCCAGCGCGGCAAGAATAAGTTTTTGCATAGTTGACCCTCGTTCTTTAATTCGATTCTAAAACGATGACTTACTTTTTTCCACAATAAAGTCGGTAAAGTCAGTAAAAGATAAGTCTAAAGTCCACCATGACACCAGATTAACAGTGACTCGCAATTAAATAGCATCGCATATTTCAACAAAACGAAATCAATTGTTTATTCACTATTCGGAGTATTTCAAGTAAATTATCCGTATTCAACCTGGAGGCTCAAATGAAAAAATCTTCTAAGAAATCACTTCTACCCCTCATCATCAAGGCCGTTGCCTTAGTCCTAGGCATCGCGACCATCTGCATGGCATTCATGCCTTTCATCACGCGCACTGGCTATGCCGCAAATTCGATAACAAGCCAGCTTTCGCTATCTGGTTTCGACATGGCTTTTGGTAAAACGAAGGTTACTGGCATTGATGGGGATTTCCCTAATTGGATCGTCTTCTTTAGAGACGGAATCAGCAGCACTACGACAGATTTCGCTGCTGGGACCATCACTTACAAGCTTAATCCGTTCACCGGTGTATTGATTCAAATGATCGTCGCTCTTGTCGCACTAGCTCTTGTTCTTATTTCCATGCTTTTCAAAGGAAAGAAGAGCAAAAAAATCGGCGCGCTGTTCCTTATCTTCGCAGGATTATGCTTTGTCACTGCTGGAATTATGGCTTTCTTCCCAGTCAACCTCGGTGGTTATGCCACAAGCATCACAGAAACCCTAGGCCTT
Organism: Caryophanales bacterium UBA782; assembly: GCA_002296455.1. Classification (GTDB taxonomy): domain Bacteria; phylum Bacillota_I; class Bacilli_A; order RFN20; family CAG-826; genus UBA4951. The sequence continues at coordinate 5,358 of DBJG01000052.1, forward strand.
AAGACTGGCGTTGAATTTGCAACCGGCACTGGCGCACTCCTATTCGCGATCTTCGGTTTAGCAAGTGGTGCTGTTTCCTTCGTCGGCGGACTTGTTTCTTGCTCGAAATAACACATCCAATATCGAACGAAAAATCCTCGGAATTCCCGGGGATTTTTTTGTTACAAAAAAGAGACGGCATTATGACGTCTCTATTCTCGCTTTTAACGCATTCCACCAAATCCAGGCGGCATTTTCCCCGATTTCTGGTATTGCTTCATTTGTTTCATCATTTCTTTGCTTTGCTCCCATTTACGGATGACGCGATTGACGTCCGCGTTGGTTTTTCCGCATCCTCTCGCAATGCGGTTCTTTTGGGAATATTTAAGCACCTCAGGATGGGCTCTTTCATAAGGGGTCATCGAATTCACGATCGCTTCGAAAGAGCGCATCTCTTGCTTCGCTTTTTCCTGTTGCTCATCCGTGATTTTCGGCATTCCTGGGATGAGTTTAGCAATGGCACCAAGACTCCCCATCTTCTGCACCATTTTCATTTGTTTTAACATATCATCCAGTGTGAAATTACCATCTTCGAGTTTCTTCGCAGCTTTTCTTGCTTCTTTCTCATCGATATTCGCTTGGGCGGTTTCCACAAGGGTTTTGATATCCCCCATCCCCAAAATGCGGTCCGCCATACGGTCGGGATAGAAAATATCCAAATCGGTGAGTTTCTCACCAACACCCGCGAACTTGATGGGAAGACCCGTCATATATTTGATAGAAAGAGCGCTTCCCCCTTTCGCATCGCCATCGAGTTTGCTCATGATGACGCCAGTAAGGCGAAGATCTTTGTGGAAAGCATTAGCGACATTCACCGAATCTTGTCCAGCGGCTGCATCGACTAAAAGTAATGTCTCATCCGGATGGATTTCTTTGGCGATATCTTGAAGTTCCTTCATGAGCGCTTCGTCGATTTGAAGACGGCCTGCCGTATCTAAAATCAAGAGGTCGTAATGTCCTTGCTCGGCGACTTCTTTTGCTTTTTTAGCGATTTCGACAGGGTTTTCTTTCGTCCCCATCTCAAAGAAATCAATGGATAAATCTGTCGCGATTTGGCCTAGTTGCTCAATCGCGGCGGGACGATAAACGTCTAAGCCAGCGAGCAGTACTTTCTTGCCGAGTTTATTCTTCGCGAGATTGCCAAGCTTTCCTGCACTCGTGGTTTTTCCGCTTCCTTGTAAGCCCACAAGCATCACAATGGTCGGTTCCCCTTTTTTCCAAGCAATCCCCGTATTGTCGCTCCCTAAAAGGGTGACAAGTTCGTCATAGCAGATCTTGACAAGCTGTTCTCCAGGATTGACGTGGAGAAGCACTTCTTGGCCAAGTGCTTTTTCTTTGACATCACTTGTAAAGGCTTTAACAACCTTGAAATTGACATCGGCTTCAAGAAGAGCGACGCGAATCTCTTTTAAAGCCGCATCCATGTTCGCTTCGGTGAGCTTATCTTCCTTTCGCATCTTCTTAAAGACGCTTTGGAATCGTTCTGAAAGTGATTCAAATGCCATTGATGTAGTCCTCCAATTCCCGATAATCGTTTGTCGCTTTCGCTTTGCTAAATAACGCTTTCAGCCGCTTTCTATTTTTTAGCATGCCTAGTGCTTTTTCGAATTCGTAAAGTTTCTTCTCGCCTTTCTTCAAGGCATCTTCCACCGCGGCGCGAGAACTCGCGCGATTATTTGCGATTTCTGCTAAAGAGAGGTCAAAAGAATAATAATCGCGGAGCACTTCTTTTTGCGTCTTGCTAAGAAAAGAGCCATAAATCTCGAAAAGAGAAGCAATCTCTTCTCGCTTTTCTAATTCATTCATCGCTTTTTTCTCCAAGCAAAAGGCCATGCAAATAACGGTCTAAGTCAAATTCTTCTAAATCATCCATTTGCTCGCCCAATCCGATGAAGCGGACTGGAACGCCAAGTTCATCACGAATCGACAAAATAATGCCGCCTTTGCTGGTGCCATCCATCTTCGTAATGACAATACCCGTTAATTGCGTGACTTCCTTAAAGGCTTTGGCTTGGCTTACGCCATTTTGCCCTGTGGTGGCATCGATGATTAAGAACGTTTCTTGAGGCGCTCCTTCGATTTCTTTAGCGATGACGCGTTTCATTTTCGAAAGTTCCGCCATAAGGTTGCTCTTGGTTTGGAGTCTACCTGCCGTATCGACAATGCATAAATCGATATGGTGCTCTTTAGCATATTTCACGCCATCAAAAACAACACTGCTAGGATCAGCGTTTGGGGCGCCTTTTACGATGGGACAAGACAATCTCTCGGCCCAAATAGATAGCTGCTCTACCGCGCCAGCGCGGAAAGTGTCACCGGCCACAAGCATAACGCTTTTCCCTTGTTTTTGATAACGATGGGCAAGCTTTGCGATGGAAGTTGTTTTGCCTACGCCATTTACGCCAACGACAAGCAAAACCGTCGGGCAGGAAGAAGAAAAATGAATTTCATTGACGATGCTTCCTCCTTTTTCCACATAATCGACAAACATCATATCGATGAGTTCTTCGTTGATTTTCGTAGGATCGGTGATGCCTTCTTTTTCGCTTCGATTCAATAAATCCTCGCATAAGCGCAAAGTCAAAGGAACCCCCACATCCGCCTCGATGAGGATTTGCTCAAGTTCTTCGAAATAGTCCTCATTTACCGCTTTGTAGCGTTTAGCTAAAGCGTCTAACTTACTCGCGAATGCAGCGCGAGATTTAGCAAGCCCTTTGTCATATTTGACGCTTTTTTCATCTTTGCTTTTGCCGCTGAATTTATTTTTTAAAAACGAAAAGAAACCCATATCACTCCTTCGCGAGTTTGCTTAATGCGTCTCTAGCCGCGGCAAACTCCGCCTCTTTTTTGCTTTTTCCTTCTCCTACACCAAGCATATCGTTTTCGAAATATACGGCGGAAACGAAATGCTTTCCATTGCTTGGTCCCCATTCATCAATGATTCGATAGGAGACGGATTCTTTATTCTCCGCTTGAATGGCCTCTTGCAAAAGGCTTTTCGGGTCGTCGTTACGGTTGAGCGAGCCGTTCTTAATATCTTCTTCAAGCATTGAACGGACCATCTTATAAGCGAATTCCCTGCCTTGATCAAGATAAGTCGCGCCGATGAAGGATTCGAAAACATCTTCTAGAATAGAATGATTCTCACGAACCCCGCATTGGAGAGACTTCCCGACCTTGATATATTCATCAAGATGATACTTGAGGGCGTAACTCGCTTCGGATTCCGTTTTCACGAATTGGGCTTTTAATTTGCTCATTCCGCCCTGGTTCATCTCTTGATGGTATTCATAAACGAGCTCACTGACGACGAGCCCTACGACCGCATCGCCTAAGAATTCGAGCTTTTCGTAATCAAAATGGTTTTTGCCAGACGATCCATTCGCGGAACTATGCGTAAAAGCCATCTCGAAAAGAGAAAGATTATGCGGGACAATACGAAAAGAAAGCAAAAATTCCTCAAGCGTTTTCATTGACAAAGCCCTCTTTGATTTTTTCAACCATGCGTTGAGAAGCAAGGCGATAAGCGAGCTCTAAAGAGTAATAGAAAGCGGTAGCATCGCTATTGCCGTGCCCTTTGACGGCAACCGCATTGACACCAAGCAGCATCGCTCCCCCAACGCGTTTTGTGTCCATCGTTTCTTTCATCTGATCCACGCCTTTTTTGGCCAATAGGTAACCAATTTTCGAAGCGAGGTTCCGACTAAAGCCTTGTTTGAGCATTTTGCCCATCACTTTAGCGGTCCCTTCAATTGCTTTGATGCAGACATTGCCAGAGAATCCGTCCGTGACAATGACATTCGCTTCGCCTACCAAAACGTCCGTGGATTCGATGTTGCCAATGAAATGAATGCGTTTATCATTCATCAACAAGCGATAAGCTTCTTTTCCTTCTGGCGACCCTTTTCCTTCTTCCGCGCCATTAGAAAGAATGGCGACTTTTGGATCGATGATGCCGCTTCCGCATGTTGCGTATAATGAACCCATATAACCAAATTGGGCCATTTCTTCTGGCGTATTGGCGTTAGAACTGCCTGCATCGAGGAAAATCGAAGCGCCCGCATCACCTCCTAAGTGAGGCATCGCTACGGCTAAAGCGGGGCGAATAACGCCTGGAATCTTCTTTAAGATTAAAGTCGCGCTGCTTAAAAATGCACCTGTAGAACCGCAAGAAACGATTGCGTCGGCGCCGAATTCTTTCACCGCATACATCGCTTTGACCATGCTGGATTCCTTTTTGCGGAGCACTTCTAATGCGCCCGCTTCCATTTGGATCACATCTTTTGCCGCGATGATCTTATATCCATTCATTTCAGTGAGTTCCTCTTCCTTGCCCACTAAAATGAGCTCGATTTCTGGATGCGCTTTATGGAAACGTTTAACGGCTTCTTTCGTCGCCACGCTTCCTTTGTCTCCCCCCATCATATCCACGACTAATTTCATATCTTTTTCCTCTTTTTTAAGTATAACTTAAACTTCTTCTAGCCGCACTAGGCGAGTGAGATATCCTCAGCTTCTTTCTTCATTTCTTCCTTAAAAGAAGCAAATTCTTTATTTTCCTTATGCTTCAAGATTTCATTCGCATCATCTCGCGCAACCTCGAATATTTTAAAATCATCGATGATATTCGCGACGTTAAAAGACGGAATGCCACTTTGCTTCACTCCGCCTATTTCCCCTGGGCCTCTTAAGCGCATATCTTCTTCTGCGATTACAAAGCCATCGTCTTCTTTGGTTAAGATGCGGAGCTTTTCATTTTCTTCTTCGTCCTTTTTCGAATAAAGAAGGAGGAAATTCGCTTCGTCTCCCCCTCTTCCGATACGGCCACGGAGTTGATGAAGACTTGAAAGGGAAAAGTGCGATGGGCTATAAACAATCATGAGATTTGCTTCTTTCACATCAATACCGACTTCAATTAGAGAAGTCGCCACAAGAATTGGGGTAAGCCCGCTTTTGAAAGCAAGAATTGCCGTTTCTTTCTTTTCTTCATCGAGTTTTCCGTGCATTAATGTTACTTTTCCAGGGTATTTCTTTCGATAAAGGGAGGCGACTTTCAAGACTGAGGTATTCTCTTTCCCGTTCCCTTCGATTTGGGGAACAATCACGTAAACGCGGTGATTGGAGGAAATCGAGTCCTGAATCAAGGCATCGATAGAGGGATCGTTTTCCCTTACGAGCGTGGTTTTAACGTTTCTCTTTCCTTGTGGGAATTCCGTTAATGTGGAAATGTCTAAGTCGCCATAGATAGTTAGTGCCAAAGTCCGTGGGATTGGCGTTGCTGACATAAGCAAAAGGTCGCTATTATCGCCTTTATTCAATAAAGTCGCCCTTTGATTCACGCCGAATTTATGTTGTTCATCGATAATGACTAGCCCTAAAGATGCATAAGTAACGTCTCTAGAGAACAATGCGTGTGTACCGACGATGATGTTGCTACTACCATCCCAAAGGGAAAGCAAAGTCCGCTCCCGCTCTTCTTTTGATAAGGAACCAGTGAGCAAAGTGACCTCCACTTTCGTATTGGCGAAAAGTTTCTTTAAATTCTCATAATGCTGTTTTGCTAAAGCGTCCGTCGGGGCCAAAATAGCGGTTTGCTCCCCACGCGTATAATTGGCGTAGCTTGCTAAGGCGGCCACAAGCGTCTTCCCCGTGCCAACGTCTCCTTGAAGAAGGCGATACATCACCGAAGAAGAATCCATATCGGAAAGACATTCGTGAAGCGCTTGTTTTTGGCTCATTGTCAAAGGATACGGAAGAGAAGCGATGAACGCATTTAATTTCTCATGATTGATTTTTCGTTCTTGGTTTTTGCTTAAAGAGCGATTTTCTTCCTTAATGAGTGCGCTTTTTAGTGTAAAACGCAAGGCTTCTTCGTATTTTAAAGTTCTCTTCGCTTGACGCAAGTCTTCTTCGTTCTGCGGAAAATGGGCTTTTTTCAAAGCATCGTAATGGGAACATAAACGATACTTTTTCTTGAAAAGGGGAGGAATGGGTTCCTGCATCTTTCCTTCGAAGAGCGCCAAGCATTTTCTTACGAGGCGCGAAAAGGAATAATTTGGCACATTCGAAGGCAAGGCATAAACGGCTCGCAAAGCCGATTCTTGAGGAATTTCCCCTTTTAAAATGTTAATTAAAGCGACGCTATGACGCTTTTTCTCATAAATGCCGCTGATGGTGAATAAGGTGTCCTGGTGAAGCGAAGAAGATAGATATGGTCGGTTCCATGCCTCGATAAGAAACGTCTCCCCCTCGCTCGTCTCAAAATAAAAACTCGTCAAAGACCGCTTCAAAAAGCGAAGGTTTTTTCCTTTTTGGACAACATGGCCTTTCTTCACAATTCGTTCTTTGTCCTCATAATGGTCTTTCTTTGGCGTATAAAGAAAAGACTCATAGCGCCGAGGAAGATGTTCAATAACATCAAACGGAGAAGTGATGCCAATAGAAGAGAGGGCTAGATTGACCGCAGGGCTTTTCGATAAAGTCATAGAATAATGATACTCATAAACAAGACGTAGCAAAGAAAAACCCAAGTTTCCTTGGGTTTTAACGCTTATTCAATACCGACAAGATAGCTATAAACGGGCTGCCCTCCATCGCGGAAATCGATTT
>DBJG01000072.1:0-216 GCA_002296455.1 Caryophanales bacterium UBA782
GGTGTTCTTCCATATATCTACGCATTTCACCGCTACACATGGAGTTCCGTTTACCTCTGACATACTCTAGCTCGGTAGTTTCCAAAGCTGTATAGGGTTGAGCCCTACGCTTTCACTCCAGACTTGCCGTGCCGCCTGCTCACTCTTTACGCCCAATAATTCCGGATAACGCTTGTGACCTACGTATTACCGCGGCTGCTGGCACGTAGTTAGCCG
>DBJG01000072.1:262-19196 GCA_002296455.1 Caryophanales bacterium UBA782
TTACCGCGGCTGCTGGCACGTAGTTAGCCGTCACTTTCTGGCGAGGTACCGTCAAATCACCGACATTCCACTTCGGTGGTCATTCGTCCCTCGTAACAGAGCTTTACAATCCGAAGACCTTCATCACTCACGCGGCGTTGCTCGGTCAGGGTTTCCCCCATTGCCGAAAACTCCCTACTGCTGCCTCCCGTAGGAGTATGGGCCGTGTCTCAGTCCCATTGTGGCCGGTCATCCTCTCAGATCGGCTACACATCCTTGCCTTGGTGGGCTATTATCTCACCAACTAGCTAATGTGCCGCAGGTCCATCCAAGAGTGGCGCAAAAGCGCCTTTCAAACAAAAAAGATGCCTCTTCTGTTGTTATCCGGTATTAGCCAAACTTTCGTCTGGGTATCCCAGTCTCGAGGGCAGGTTACCTACGTGTTACTCACCCGTACGCCTCTAGTGTATTGCTACACCCGATCGACTTGCATGTATTAGGCACGCCGCCAGCGTTCATCCTGAGCCAGGATCAAACTCTCAAAAAAGTTGATCTAGTTCAAAAAATAAATTATCTGGTTTTGTATTTGATTCCTTATTCGGAATCGACGTTAAGATTGTACATCTATCTAGTTTTCAAAGATCAGTTGCACACTTCACTACTTTAGTAGTGGGGATTGCTCATCCCTTGCTCAAGCGTGCTCGTATACAATACTCTTCCACTTTTTGTCCGTCAAGAACTTTTTGAAGAATTTTTGTTCTTTTTTTCTTTCGGGGGGATTGTATTGACTGCTTATCGCGTTTCCTTGATTTCGCAGCGAGTCATATCTTACTAGCATGGCAAAACTTTGCAAGAGGGAATTTATTATTTTTTTGTCATTTTTTAGTTCTCCCCCCATTTTGTATTCGTATATACATATATATAGGATGTATGTCTATTGAATACAGTCCTCGTCTATCAATCAAAAAAAGCGTCATCCGCTGATGACGCTAATTCTTTGGCAATAGTGTTTCTTAATGTTATTTCCTCTTTGACGAAGCAAGAATCATAAGGATCCTGATGAAGATCATGATGAAGTCGCAATAGAACGTATAAGCATAATAAAGTGCCAAATTGTTTGTGAAGACACCGCCTTGAATCGCACGGTTCATTTGATTTGCGTCAAAAGAGACGAATAGCATAATGACGACGGCGCAGATTAAAGCGGCGAGGCAGTTCCAAATCGGCCAAGCAATCGGATTAATGAAATAAAGGATGAGAAATGGAAGCGGGACGAAAATCACCGAAAACAGCAAACCGAGTCCAATCAAAGCAAGTGGCGTCAGATCCGCTTTCGAAAAATAGCCAATCAAGAAAAGGATAAGGAAGACAGCGCTTGTGATGCCGAAAGCGGTTCCTAGAGTAGCAAAATCAATCCACATAACAAATGGAGCGAGCATAAGACCCATTATCGCGGTGTAAAGAAGATAAGGAATCCACGCTCCTTTTTTCGCCTTTAATAAGGTAATGGACATAACAAAGTTAAGGATTACTAGTGCGACCATCGCCCCCACCATGACAAACAATAGCTTCTGCGTCATAATTTCTTCCGATAACGGTCCAGCCGCTTGTGCTTCGCTATACAAAGAAGCGAACCAAAAAGAAAAGCCAAAACACGAGATTGCCGTAACGAGTAAGCCAATGGCCATATAGCCCATCACGACGGATAAAGCGCGAGCGCTTTCACGTCTGCTTTCGACTTCAATTACTCTACTAGCCATAACGATTTCTCCTAAAAAGAGGCAGGCATCTGCCTACCTCTAATTAATATCACAATTCGTTGATTTATTGGAAGAATTATTTCAGCATTCCTTCAATCAATCCACGATAGCTTTCAGGAGCCAAAGATGCTCCGCCAACGAGCGCGCCATCAATGTCTTCTTCGCTCATATAGCTCGCGACATTCTCCGGTTTCACGCTTCCGCCATAAAGGATGCGCATATCCATAGCGACATCGCCAAACATTTCACGAAGCGACCGGCGGATGAAACCAATCGTATCTTCCGCGGTTTCTTTCGATGCGCTTTTGCCAGTGCCAATCGCCCAAATCGGCTCATACGCGATGATGACTTTTTTGGCCTGTTCTGGCGTTAAATCCTTTAATCCGGTGCGAATTTGCGTAGCAACCCATTTTTTTGTTTCGCCTTTTTCATAAGTATCTAACGATTCTCCGCAGCAATACACTGGAGTCATATCGTTGGCAAGTAATGCTTTGATTTTTGCATTGCAGGCTTCACTTGTTTCACCATTGTATTCACGTCTTTCACTGTGTCCTAAGATAACGGTGTTGATACCGATTTCTTTGAGCATCGGGATAGATACTTCACCTGTATAAGCGCCATGATCGTGCTCATTGCAGTTTTGCGCAGCGACGATACATTTTGGATTAATGTTCTCTTTGACTATTTGAAGGCAAACGAAAGTTGGGGCAACGCCAACATCGATATTGTGATTGGTTGCAAAGTCAATCATCTCACCGGCGGCAAGAGCGAATGCTTTTGCCTCCGATGGGGTTTTATTCATTTTCCAGTTGCCAAGAAGTAATTTCTTTCTCATGGTTTGCCCTCGAATTAGCGAAGAATATCAACGCCAGGAAGATGGCCATCGTTTTGAATCATTTCCAAAGAGGCGCCTCCGCCGGTGGAAACATGGCTGAAATCGGCTTTGTAACCAAACTGCTTGACCGCGCTAGCGCTATCGCCACCACCGCAAACGGTGAAAGCTTTGCCCTTCAAATCGCGAATCGCTTCGCAAACGGCTTTCGTGCCAGCCTGGAATTCTTTTTGCTCAAAGACGCCCATTGGCCCATTCCAGAATACCATGTGCGCTTTTTCGATGATGCTCTTGAACAAAGTGGCGCTCTTTGGTCCGATATCAACGCCTTCGAATCCATCTGGGATATCCCCTTCGACGGTTTCGATTTTTCTTCCTTCTACTGGCTCGAAGCTATCGGTGACGACGCTATCGACCGGAAGGATGATGCGGCCATTGGCTTCATCTAAGCATTTCTTCGCATAATCAAGCGCGGCTTCATCAAGGAAAGATTTTCCGATTTTGGTGCCTAGCGCCTTGCGGAAGGTGTAACTCATCGCGCCGCCGATAATGATGTAATCACATTTTTTAAGTAGCGTATCGATGACTTGGATTTTGTCGGTGACTTTTAGTCCGCCGAGAATGGCAACATAGGGGCGATCTTCCTCTTTAACATTGACGCAGCGAGAAAGGTTCTCAACCTCTTTAAGCATAAGGTAGCCCAAAGCGACTGGCTTTCCTTCTTCTTTGAGAATGGAAGGAACACCTACTGTGGAAGCATGGGCGCGGTGCGCGCTACCGAAAGCGTCCATCACATAAGCGTCGGCCAAAGAAGCCCAATCTTTTGCTAAGGCTGGATCATTCTTTTCTTCGCCTTTCTCATAGCGGGTATTTTGGGCCAAAAGGATTTCACCATCCTTTAAAGCGGCAACGGCGGCTTTCAGTTCTTCTCCTCTTGTGGCGTTCACGAAATGAACTTTCGTCTCAGGAAGAAGGTTTTGAAGCTCTTTAGCGACTGGAGCCATATCGTTAGCTTTCTTCATCGCTTCAATCTTCGCCATATCTGGCTCTTTCCATTTAATCTTTCCTAAATGGGACATGAGTAAGACGCGAGCTCCTTTCTTTGTGAGCTCCTCGATGGTCGGCAAAGCGGCTTTGATGCGGTTATTGTCGCGAATCACGCCTTCTTTTTGTGGGACGTTGAAATCAACGCGAACATAAACGACTTTTCCTTCTAAATTGTTTAAATCTTTTACAGTAAGCATTTCTTTTTGCTCCTTTTACGGATAAATGATAGCACAACGAAAAAACTCTTCCATAATCCTTTTAGGATTAAGGGAGAGTCTGCTCTTTTTTATCGATTCACCGAATCAAAACGGGAAGGAAACATCGCTATCGGAAGAGCCAGATATGCTCTTGATGATTTCCATGAGCTTTTCGAGCTCCTTGACCCCGTCTTTATAATTTTTGGTTTCGGCGGGAATGACTGGGGCGTCCTTTCCCAAAGACACCGCGCCTTTCAATGAGTAATGAATGTCTGCTTTCGTGACACCAATCACGCTTTCATTGCCGGCAGAGTCGGTTGATGTAATATCGTCCGTTTCGTGGATTTCCATATCGATATTAAAGGAAACGCCTGTGATGCTTTCTTCCGTGAATGTGACAAGGAATTCGCAAGCGTTCACGACGCTATCTTTGAGCTCATCTTCAAAATCAAGAGAAGCGTTCATCGATGTTTCGTCTCCGTATTTATTTTGCGCATCGTTCATGATACGAATCAAATCCGCTTTCGTAAGGGTGAGGTAAAAACGGTATTCGTCGCCATCTTTGCTCACATTCAAGAAGTCTTTGTAATCTTCCGCATGATCGCTAAAGAGGGATAAATAGTTATCAACCTCCGCTGTCGCTTCGCTATCGATTAACGGCATCTGTTCATTGGTAAGGCCGTGCTCAAAATAGTAACCGCTATCGAAATAAGAACCGAACATGCCACTAAGCAACGTTCCATTATCGCCAAGATAGGCTTTGATGGCTTTCGTGAACAAATTTTTCGCGCCACGAGGATCGACATAAACGTATTCGCTATCAAGATATGTCTTCAGCGAAGCGCCCCTTGCTTCGACTTTAATCGCTTCATCATTGTTTTGCTTTGTGGTTATGGACAAGTCACCACCCATCTCCATGGAAGCTTTGACATTGGCCACTTCCGCGCCGTTCAATCCTTGGAAACGGCCTTCGAAAGTAGGATTGGTAACTTGGACATCGAATGTATTCGTCGCATTATTGGCTTTGTCGCTTTCGCTAGTATAGGTTTCGCTCGTGGTTCCAGAAACGCTCAATGTACTCGTATCGGCAAGTTTCACGCTCCAAACGTCTTGCATCGGCGTTGCCTTCACCGCTTTGGAGAGCTTGGATATACCGTTATCCGTAGCTACTGTTTCTCCCCCTGCCGGAGCAATTTCTCTTACTCTCCCATCATCCGGCCCACCACCGCAACTTGCTAAAGATAAGGCAAGTAATCCAGTGGTAAGAAATAAATTCGTTTTTCTCATATTGGAATCCTCCGCAATTAAGTTTATCCAAAAAATAAAAGGATAGTCACTATTTTTTATGAAAAGCGCCCTTCTAGAAGAAGAGCGCCTTTTCAGCTTTGATTTAAATTGAATCCTTATTTCACGCCGAGAACGTGGGCATAAGCGCGGGCTAAGCGAACGTATTGGCAAGTGAAGCTGTATTCGTTATCGTACCAAGCAACGACTTTGACGTGTTGCATACCGGTTGGATCTTCGACGATCATGGTCATGGTCGCATCAAAGATGGAACCGTGGGTATTGCCGAGGATGTCGCTAGAAACGATATCGTCTTCGTTATAATCAAGAGCTTCGTGGAGAGGGCCTTCCGCAGCTTTCTTAAGCGCGGCGTTGATCTCTTCGACGGTGACTTTCTTCTTGAGGGTGATCGTGCAATCGCAAAGAGAACCATCGGTGACAGGAACGCGGATTGCGTTGCCGTTTAAAGCGCCTTTGAGCTCTGGGATGACTAAGCCAATGGCTTTAGCAGCACCAGTGGTCGTTGGAACGATATTCGCAGCTGCAGCGCGACCACGACGACGATTCTTGTAAGCAAGGTCAAGAATGGTTTGGTCATTGGTGTAGGCATGGACGGTGGTCATGGTTCCGCCTTGGACGCCGAAGGTATCATTAAGAACCTTCATAACTGGGGCTAAGCAGTTGGTGGTGCAGCTCGCGCCAGAGATGACTTTCATATCGGCGCTCAGCTTATCGCTATTGACGCCATAAACGAAAGTTGGGATATCTTTGTCGCTGCTTGGGGCGCTGATCATAACGCCTTTCGCGCCATTCTCGAGATGGACGTTGCCATCGGCGCGGCTCTTAAGACGGCCAGTGCATTCAAGAACGATGTCGACACCATATTCGCCCCATTTGAGGTCGTGTGGGTCTTTTTTGCCGAGAACTGGAATCTCTTTTCCTTTGAAAACGATAACGTTTTTGGTGATATTGCCATCCGCATCTTTCTCGGTGATGCCTTTGATGTCGTCTTTCATCCAAGTACGATGGGTGGTGTCATACTTCAATAAGTAGGCAAGATATTCCGCATCGACGAGGTCATTGATCGCAACAACTTCGAAGTCGCCTTCTTCGTAGGCTCTACGGAACGCGAGACGTCCAATACGGCCGAATCCGTTGATAGCTAGTTTAATTGACATTTACTGATGTCCTCCTTGTATAAACCGCAATAGGAATGATACAACCTTCTATAAGAAGAAAAAAGAGAATTAGGGAAAAAATACCGTTATGGCGTCTTCTAACGCTCCTAAAGGAGACCCTTTTGAGCCGATGAAATGCAAAAGAACGCTAAAGAAGTTGCTCCAAGGAAACAATCCCGCGGAACAGTTCTTCCAAAGTAACGCCTAGCGCAAGGGACAAGCGTTCCAATATTTTGACGGTTGGGTTCCTTCTCCCCCGTTCCAGATCGCTGATATAGCTTTTGGCGATATTCGATTCGAAAGAAAGGGTAAGCTGACTCATGTTCTTTTCTTTTCTCAAATATGCGATGCGCTTTCCTAGTTGCGCGAGTACATCAAGGGATGGGTTTTCTTTCATTTTTGGCTCTCCTTCAGATAAAGTTCATGGATGAAGCGAAACAAGTGATTCACATTGCTTTTGCTAATTTTTGAGGCAAGTTCTTCGCTCAAGTATTCGCTTAATTCACTTAAGGATGCGTCTTCGTGAAGGAGGCGGAGGGAACAAAGATGCTCTAATTTCGGGTTATGAATTTTTGCTATAGCAGCCCCCTTCTTTTTCAAAAACAGGATTTCTTTCACTTGTCGCTCCCCCGCTTTCAAGGTCTTGCCCATATTCGCGGAATCCAAATTGCTCAAGCGATTTGTTTGATTTGCAAAATCGCGGTCGATGCGAACATTCTCGTAATGAAGGCAAGATTCTTTCGCACCGACAAGAATTAAAAAGTTGCTGATTTCGTCACTCCGTTTGAGATAAACGATATATTCATTTCTTCTTTTTGTGACTTTGGAATGAAATGGAGAAGCGTGAATTCGATTCATTAATTTTGAAAGCCATCGAGCGTAAGATTCATCGAGTAAAGCAATTTCCAAGTGATAGGAAGTGCTTTTTGGGTCATTGACCGAGCCTGCAGCCAAAAAAGCGCCCGCTAAAAAAGAAGCAATTTGTTCTTCTTGGGCACTTGCTATCCTTGGAGACTTAGAAAGCAAAACGTCAATTCCCAAGTCTTCTAAAATCTCGTCCACTTTTTCCTCCACAATCACAAGGTAATTCATCCGCTTAAGAAAACCTGCGCTTCTGGTATAAGCAAAACGAACGCTAACGCCGTATAGTTCGTGGATGCACTGATAAATATATTTGGCGATGCTTGCTTTCTCACTATGGCATTCGAGAATATCCCGCCCCTCTAGTCGATGAATGTGCCCATTCATTTTCACAAAGCTCGACAAAAGGGCCCGTTCGTTCTCTTCTTCGCGTGAGAAAGAGACGATTTCGTCTTTAACAGAAGCGGCAAATGATTGGGTCTTACTATTTTCCATAATGGTTCAAATACGAAATGGCAGAAGCACTAGCAATGGCCCCATCGCTAGCGGAGGTGACAACCTGACGCAACTTTTTGGCACGAATATCGCCAATCGCGAACAAGCCTTTGACACCGCTATTCATCCCTTCATCCGTGACAATAAAGTCATGATCGGTCTTAATGGGAAGAGAGGAGAGGAAACGAGAAGCGGCCTTTTCGCCTTGAAGTGGGAAAACGGCGGAAATGGGAAGGGAAATCTCTTTCCCGTTTAGCGTATAAACAAGCGCTTCGACTTTCGTTTTGCCTTCAATACGTTCGATAGAAGCACCCGCAATCATTTTTACATTGGAATGAGAAGAGAGCTCTGGAGAATCCTTACGGAATCTACTGGAAAGGAATAAATAAACCTCATCGCTTAACGAAGATAAATAAGCGGCTTCCGCGTAGGCTTTATCGCTATCGCCAATAACGGCCATTGGGAGTCCATGAAAGAAGCGCCCATCGCAAGTTGCACAATAAGAAACGCCTTTGTGGAGAAATTCTTTTTCGCCTTTAATGGTTGGGACATTAGTAAGCCCAGTAGCGACAATCACACATTTTGCCGCAAAAGTCTCTTCTTCCGTTGAAACATGAAAAAGATCATTCTCCTTTGTGAGCAGATTCACCGCACCGTACTGGGCTTGGATCCCATAACGAGACGCTCCTTCAACAAAGTTTTTCGCAAGTTCAAAGCCATTAGTAGAGGGGAAGCCCGGGTAATTGTCGATTTTTGGAATTGTGAGCAATTTGCCGCCAGGCGCGTCTTTATCTAACAAAAGAACGCTGCGGTTCGCTCTTCCTAAATATAAGGCAGCAGTAAGTCCCGCAGGACCAGCACCGATAATAATTACATCAAAAACGCGCATAGTTCTCTCCTACGATAAGTGTACTTTAATTGTGCGCAAAACGAAAAAGAAAAGGAAGCATTACGCTTCCTCTTCGCTATTTTTTCTTTTTGGCATGGGGGCTAATGGCCGTATTGGGCGGAACGTCATTAAATAATCGACCGCGAGCGTCGCGCTCCAAGCGGCAAATCCGATGAAAAGGAAGAAACCGTAACTGAGTGAATAAGTAATCGGGTTCCCTTCTTCCGTCATAAGAGCTAAATTGGAGGTAAGACCTTTTCCGAATAAGAAGAAGCAAATACCTAGAATGAACAAAGAAGCGCCAATCGTCGCAGCGATTTTCGATTCTTTTTCTTTCTTTTTCGTCGCATATATCATTGTTGCTACCATCGCAATCACGCCGAGGATCACAATGATGAAGCCTGCAAGTAGAAGCGGGACTTTTCCTTGGAAGAGAACTTCGAATCCCGTATAGGTGTTTAACAAAGAAGCATTGTTATTCCCGTCCGTATATCCACCACTCCACGAAGGAAGGAAGAGGAAGAAAACCGCTAGAAGCGTGATCGATACACTCGCTAGAGGCAAAGCAAACGCCTTGTGGTTCTCGTTTTTCTTATAGTAATCATAGAAATGGAAATAGGAGCATAAGGCAAGGCCAATCACGATATAAATGAGGGAATTGCAAATGCTCCAAGCATTATCTGCGCCCATGTTGAATGAAGCATTTCTCATTGGTTCCATGATGACGCGAACAATGCCGTACCAAATGAAATAGAAACCGGTCAAGTCACCACGGACAAGGTATTTTTTTAGGCCTTTTCCTAGTAAATACGCGATGATGAAATAGCCAGCGATATTGAAGACGCTTTCGATGAGGAAAAGAGGAACATTCATCATTCCCGCTGCTAAAAAACGACCCGTATAGCCATCAAAATGCATTTGATTGCGAATCCAAGATGGAAGCCACATCCAGCCAGATTCAGATACGGTCTGACCATACACTTCATTATTGAAGAAATTGCCCCATCTGCCGATTGCCTGAGCCAAAAGAATAGCGGGCACGCACGCATCCATCGTAAAGCGAGGATCGCAATATTTACGGGCGAATTTGATCAATAGATACCCGGCAAGCACCCCTGCTACCGCGCCACCTAAAATCGTTAATCCACCATCCCAAATCGCAAAGGGGTTCCCTTTCCCGTTCGCGAATTCGCGCTCAAAATTGCCTACGACATACCAAACGCGTGCCCCGATAATACCCGCAGGAAAAGCGATAAGAATCACGATATCAAGAAGCCCATGTCGCTTATATTCCTTAAACATGATGCGGTCTGCCACGAAATAAGAGACAAGTGCCCCGCTGACGATGATCACGCCATACCACGCCAAATGGAAATCCCCAGATTTTGTGCGCTGAGCCGCGCTCACCCAATAGAGGCCGTCTTTGCCAATCGCAAAGCCACTTACAAGTGGATAAGTGAGCCATGGGGATAATCCTTCCATGAAAATCAAAAAGCCAGCCAAGGTCGAGGCAATGGAAATATAGAAAACAAAATTCAGCTCTTTGGATAAAGAAGCGTCGCGTTTTTCTTTTTTTGTGCGGATAATGGCGCTTGCAATCAATAAGCTCGCACTCGCGCCAAAAAGGAAAAGGCCGAACAAAAATAAGCTCATCGTTAAGGCACGGTTGTTAACCCATTCTTCGTGAATAAGGTAAGTGCCTAATCCTGATAATAAGCTCGCTACGCCAATCGCGGACGCAAACAGATAAAACCGTTTTCGATCTTCTTTCGTAAACGCCTTTTGGGAAAGGCGATGGACGAATTCATGAATGAATTTGCCAAAATAGAAGGAAAGAGCAACCACAAGAAGTGGCCCAAGAATTTGTAAAATGATGCCAATAACCATAACGCTATTATCCTACTCCTCATATTGACCTTTGTCTTTTGCTTCTTGAAGCACTTTCTTTAGATATTGCCCCGTATAGGAAGCCGTGACCTCGCTTACTTCTTCCGGTGTGCCAGTCGCGATGATGCTTCCGCCCCTATTTCCACCTTCAGGGCCGATATCAATAATGTAATCGGCGACTTTGATAATGTCGAGATTGTGTTCAATGACAATGACGGTGTCGCCGTGATCCACAAGCGAAGAAAGCACGCGAATAAGGCGTTTTACGTCATCGGTGTGGAGGCCGGTTGTCGGCTCATCAAGGACATAAATCGTTTTTCCCGTCGGACGTCTTTGCAACTCATTGGCGAGTTTGACGCGCTCCGCCTCTCCTCCTGAAAGAGTGGTCGCGGCTTGCCCGAGCTTAATGTAACCAAGCCCGACGTCGTATAGCGTTTTGATGGAATGATAAATTTTTGGGCGATTTTCAAAGAAATGCATCGCTTCCTCGATACGCATTTCAAGCACATCGTAAATCGATTTTCCTTTGTATAGGCAAGAGAGCGTTTCTTCGTTATAGCGTTTCCCGTTGCATTCATCGCATTTAACATAAACGTCGGGGAGGAAGTTCATAGGGACGTAAGTCACCCCCGCGCCTTGGCATTTCTCGCATCTTCCGCCTGGAACGTTAAAAGAAAATCTTCCTTTGTCAAAGCCCCGGGCTCTCGCTTCTTCCGTTTCGGCAAATAGTGCGCGGATATCATCGAAAACCTTGACGTATGTCGCAGGATTACTCCGTGGGGTGCGGCCAATTGGCTCTTGGGAGATATTCACCAGTTTGTCGATATTCTCTAATCCAGCCAAAGAAGAGTAAGCGCCAGGGAATGTTTCATTACCCGAAAGCTTCTTTTGAATCGCTTTTACGAGTGTTTCGTTGATAAGAGAGGACTTCCCTGAGCCAGATACGCCCGTGACAACGATGAATTTGCCTAATGGGAAGGTGACATTCACGTTTTTGAGGTTATGGCAGCGAGCGCCTTTTAGGATAATCTTTTTGCCATTTCCTTTTCTCCGCTTCTTCGGGATGGGGATATAAGCGCGACCTGATAAATAAGCCCCTGTCACGGAAGCAGGGCAATTCTCAACCTCTTTTTCCGTGCCGCTTACGACGATATTTCCACCATGCACCCCCGCACCAGGTCCGACATCGACCATATAATCGCTCGCTCTCATCGTGTCTTCGTCATGTTCCACGACAATGAGAGTGTTGCCTAAGTCTCTCATTTCTTTCAAAGTCGAAATGAGTTTCGCGTTATCTCTTTGGTGAAGGCCGATAGAAGGCTCATCGAGGACATAAAGAACGCCAGAAAGGCGACTTCCAATCTGCGTAGCAAGGCGAATGCGTTGACTCTCGCCCCCAGACAAAGTCATCGCTAGTCGCGATAAAGTAAGATAATCAAGCCCGACATCGCTTAAAAACTTCGCGCGATGATAGATTTCTTTTAATACGAGATCAGCGATTTTTCTTTCATTTTCGCTTAATTTCTCTTTGGTTTCTTGCGTCCAAATTAGAAGGCGATCGATTGGTAAACACGTAACTTCATATATATTGAGCCCATTGACTCTGACGGAAAGAGCTTTTTCGTTGAGCCGCGCGCCATGGCAAGTCTCGCATTCGCTATCGCGCATAAACGATTCATAGTAATCGAACATCCATTTGGATGTCGTATTCGCGTAAAGGCGCTCAATCTTGGTTTTCACCCCTTCCAAAACGCCACGTTTATGCATGATATTACCACCCGATGTTTTGATTTCGCGGACAACTTCATGCTCACTACCATAAAGAATCACATGTTTTTGCTCTTTGCTTAATTCTTTCCAAGGAACATCGTAAGGAATACGATAAGTATCCATCAGAATGCAAAAATCCTGCCATTCGATATTAGAAGTGCCCACGACGTTTTTGAAATAGCGAATCGCGCCTTCATTGATTGTTTTGTTCGGATCTGGCACGAGCAAATCTTCGGCGACAGAACGGTTAATTCCTAGTCCTTTACACGCAGGGCAATAACCCATTGGGGCGTTAAATGAGAATAAACGCGGCTCCAGCTTTGGAACGCTAAATCCACATTCAGGGCACGTATGGTTACTCGAAACAAGACGCTCTCCGTTTGAAGCAAGAATGATAATCTCCCCATGCCCTTGGTCTAAAGCGAGCGCAACATCGTCGCTCACCCGGCTACGGATTCCCTCTTTCATCACGAGGCGGTCAATCACCAAATCGATGTCGTGACGTTTGTTTTTCTCTAACTCAGGTACCTCGTCTAGTAGCATCATCGTTTTATCGACTCGCACGCGGGCGAAACCAGCTTTTTTCAGTTTATCGATAACGGGTTTTTGTGTCCCTTTCTCCGCACGGACAATCGGAGCGAGAAGCTGAATTTTCTCCCCTTCTTTGTGTTCCATGATGATATCGGTAATCGCCGTTGCGGAAAAAGAAATAATGGGAATATTGTGCGTGGGGCAATACGGCACCCCAACACGGGCAAAAAGAAGACGTAGAAAATCATAGATTTCCGTCACCGTTCCTACGGTAGAACGTGGGTTATGAGATGTGGTTTTTTGATCGATAGAAATCGCTGGGGACAAACCTTCAATGCTATCGACATCAGGCTTATCGACTCCTCCTAAAAACTGTCGAGCATAAGGAGAGAGCGATTCGACGTAACGTCTTTGCCCTTCCGCGTAAATTGTGTCAAAAGCGAGTGTGCTCTTGCCACTTCCGCTTAGTCCCGAAAAGACAGTCAATGTATTTTTGGGAATGCAGACGTCGATATTTTTGAGATTATTCTCGCGCGCGCCTTTAACAATAATATAATTTCTTGAATCCATAGGATTAATTATAGATAACGAGCATCATCTTCCTAGCGAAAAGCGCTTTTAAGAGAAAGTTTTTTGTCTTCCTAAGTATGGAAGCAAGAAAAGAAATGGAATCATGCAAATCCGTTCTCGAAATAGAATAAAAAACTTTTCGGTGATTACTATATTTTCAAGAAACCAATGAGGTTTCATTCAATTGCTCATCAAGAAAGGAGTGCTTTACTAGTAACGAAATCATAATGAAAATAAAAATAGACTCATCTATAATACCGTACGTGTCGGGACGTAGCGCAACTTGGTAGCGCGCTTCCTTGGGGTGGAAGAGGTTGTGAGTTCAAATCTCATCGTTCCGACCAGTTTCGCTACAATACCCCCCATAACAAGAGGGGTTTTCTTTTATCTTTTTTTGTCCAAGATATCTAAGTGCGCTGAAATCGCCAGTTAAGGGTATATTTTTTCGCATTTTAAAAAGTTTTATCCCCTTAAATGCTTATTTCAGCAATGAATCCCCAAGCAAAAAATCATCAACGATACGATAACGTATGATTCCTTTTTCTTCTCCCGGGAAGGGATCCATCGAAAGAATATATTTTGGATAATTGTCCTTGATATCTAGTAAAGGTGCGATCTCTCGCTCGTAGGTTTTGGAGCCTTTCTCACCCATGAGATAGCAGACTTGAATGTAGTAGATTTCGCTTCCTTTTCTAGCAATGAAATCTATCTCCTTATTTCCCCATTTGCCAACCATCGTTTGATAGCCGCGCAGCGTTAATTCGTGATAAACGACATTTTCAAGCAAAAGACCAAAATCAAGACTTTTTGGATTATTTGACGCAAACGTTTTAAAAGAAAGATCGGAAAGATAAGATTTATAAAGCGTCCGTAACGCATTTTTCCCTTTGATGTTGTAGCGATTTACTTTGTCACATATCTTACTATCGAAGATAAAGGAAACATAGCGTTCGATTGTGCTTTGCTTGGTTTTGATGTTTTCGTTGCGCAAATACATGGCAATCGCTTTTGGCGAAATGGTTAAGGCGGGGTTAGACGATAAAAAGTCGATGCATTTCCTCAATAGAGGCGCATTTCTAACTTTCGCCTTTTTAAGAATGTCTTTGGATAAGATTTCATCGATGGTTGAGGAAATAT
Organism: Caryophanales bacterium UBA782; assembly: GCA_002296455.1. Classification (GTDB taxonomy): domain Bacteria; phylum Bacillota_I; class Bacilli_A; order RFN20; family CAG-826; genus UBA4951. The sequence goes on from DBJG01000072.1 coordinate 14,680, forward strand.
AAAGCATCTTGGATGATTCGTCATTATATTCAAAGCTCTTCGGAAAGCCTCCCCAACGAAGAAAAGTTATAAAATCATCCTTTTCGATGGCGATTTGATTGAGTTTTTTTAGTTCAATCGATTCGCTATAAGAAAGGGTATGCACGGGTATTTCGATGTATCTCCCTGTCAGCTTCGTGACCAATTTCCCACTCAATAGATAAGAATTGCTCCCAGCAATAAAAACGGAGATGCCTTCTTCTCGATAGGCGTTAATGGATGGCTCAAAGTCTTTGATATTTTGGATTTCGTCGATGAAAAGATAAATGAGCTCATCTTTTTTTGCTTCTTCAATTTTTCGATCGATTGCCTTTTCAAAAGCGTCCGCGCTTACAAGCGATTTGTAGGGTCTTTTGTCAAGATTAAGAAAAATAATGTTCGAAGGATTGACTCCTTTCTCCAATAGTTCGTCTCTAATTTGCTCCATTAAGGTGGATTTGCCACATCGCCGGACACCCGTAAACACTTTGATAATTTCATTGTCATCGTAAAAGGGTCGTACTTTTGCCAAATAACGTTCACGAATCAATTTTTTCATAAGCAATCCTGCAAAGCAATTATATGATGAAATCGCCAGTTAAGGGTATATTTTTTCGCATTTTAAAAAGTTTTATCCCCTTAAGTGCCATTTTCGCGATGGAGAAAGAGAAAAGAAAATCGCCACTCTTTCGAATGGCGACTATCTTATCGATTCAGATTATAAACCGAATTTCTTAACGGCTTCGTAACGCTGACGAGCGTATTTCTCGCATTTCTCGAGAAGCTCATCGGCGTGCTCAGGGTTGACCACAGGGAGCTGAGCGAATCTCGTTTCGTGCATAACGAAGTCACGGAGATGCTCGAAGTGTGGCTCTGGTGCATCAAGCTCAAGAGCAGGTTTTCCTTCCGCGAGTTTACGTGGGTCATAACGGAATGGGACGAAATAGCCACATTCAACCGCGTCTTTTTCCTCTTTGATGGAATTGACAAGTCCGCCCTTCACACCTTGGTTGATGCATGGGCAGTAGCAAATGATAAGAGAAGGCCCGTTATAGGATTCGGCTTCCTTGAAGGCTTGAATCGCTTTCATTGGATTCGCACCAAGGGAGATTTGGGCAACATAGACGTGTTGATAGGCCATTGCCATAAGGGCAAGGTTCTTCTTCGCTTCTTTTTTGCCGCTCGCGGTGAATTTATTGATCGAACCCGTTTGTGAGGACTTAGAAGCTTGTCCGCCGGTGTTGCTATATAACTCTGTATCAAGCACCATGACGTTCACATCTGCTTCGTTAGCAAGGACATGATCAAGTCCGCCATAGCCGATGTCATAGCTCCAGCCATCGCCGCCGACAATCCAGACACTCTTATCGATCAAGTCACGCTCATATTCTTTGAGTTCTTTGACCGCTTCATTCTTGCTTGTAGAAACAAGTTTCATGAGGGTTGGGACGAGAGTGCGGATCACTTCGCGGTTCTTGATGTTATCAAGATATTTCTTCGCGGCTTCTTTGAGCTCATCAGAAACATCGTTAGCTTCAAGCGCGTTATTGAGGATTCGGATGATTTGCATCATCTTGTAATCACTCGCGATTCTCATACCGAATCCATATTCGGCATTGTCTTCGAATAAACTATTGGCCCAAGCCGGTCCATTGCCGTTCTTATCTTTGACAAATGGGGTAAGCGGGGTTGAGCCGCAATAGATGGAAGAGCAACCCGTCGCGTTGGCGACAAGCATGTCTTTTCCGAACAATTGAGAGAGTAAGCGATAATATGGGGTTTCTCCGCATCCTGCGCAAGCCCCGCTCACTTCCATATATGGCATTAAGAAGCCAACGCCCTTTGGCGAAGTGAGAGGGAATTTATCGCTCTTATAAGTGACGTGCTTGTAGCAATAGTCGGCGCCTATTTCTTGATCGAACTGGCTTCTTGCCTCAACCATCTTGAGGGCGAAGTGATCATTACCAAGTTTTTTGGCAGTGACATTTGCCATACATTCACTCGCGCATAAGCCACATCCGACACAGTTCTCCGTAGAGACTTGAATACGATATTTAAGGCCTTTGACGGCTGGGCCGCCCATCGCGTCTTTTAAACCGGCTTTCACGACTTCTGGAGCATTCTCCACTTCTTTCTCATCAAGAAGGAATGGACGGATGGTGGCATGAGGACAAACGAAAGCGCATTGATTGCACTGGATGCAGTATTGCGGGTTCCATTCTGGGACGAGGGCAGCGATGGCACGCTTATCTAAGAAGGTGCTATTGGGCTCCATCGTGCCATCGAGAAGCTCGAATTTGCGGAAGGTGCTCGTTGGGAGATTATCACCATCAAGCGCACCCATGACGTTATAGTATTCGTCGCGATATTCATCGCCCGTATTGCTCTTTTGGCGAAGGACTGGAAGATTGATCCATTCTGGGTCAATTTTCACTTCGCGGAGGCCTTCCGCGCCCGCATCAATCGCTTTGTAATTGAGTTCAACGACAGCTTGGCCTTTTTTGGCATAGCTCTTTTCAGCGAATTTCTTCATCCATTTTTGAGCATCGGCGTAAGGCATGATTTGCTCATTGAGTTTGAAGAAAGATGCTTGAAGCGTCGTATTCGTATGACGTCCCATGCCGATTTCGGCTGCGATCTTATTCGCATCGATGACATAGAATTTGGCTTTCTTCTCGGCTAAAAGATGCTTCATGCGGTTTGGCATGACTTTGTAAAGCATCTCATCGCTCATATCCGTATTGAGAAGGAAGGTGCCGCCGACTTTCAAATTCTTGATGATGTCGAATTGCATGATATAGCTGTCGAGAGAGCAAGAAATGAAATCTGCGTCTTTGACGTAATACTCACTATGAATTGGGGTTTTGCCGAAACGAAGGTGGCTACGGGTAACACCGCCACTCTTGCGGGAATCGTATTGGAAGTAGGCTTGGGCATATTGTCCTGTCGCATCGCCAATGATTTTGATGGAACTCTTATTGGCAGAAACCGTGCCATCGCTTCCTAAGCCGTAGAATAAGCAAGAAGTATAATCGTGGTCGATTAAGAAGTCCTCGTCGACTGGAATCGATAAATGGGTGACATCATCGGTAATGCCAACGGTGAAACCAGTCCAACGTTTATCGGCGTCGAGGAAATCATAAACGCTCTTTACGTCTTTTGGCTGGGTGTCTTTGGAACTGAGCCCATAACGGCCACCAAGGACTTCGATATCGTTGCGTCCGACTTGTTTAAGCGCAGCGACAACATCGAGGTATAACGGTTCTCCTTCCGCGCCATCTTCTTTGGTGCGGTCAAGAACGGCAATCTTTTTAGTAGAAGCAGGGATTGCTTTCGAAAAGAGTTCGACACTGAACGGGCGATAAAGATGCACTTTGATAAGACCGACTTTCTCGCCTTTTTTATTCAAAGCGTCAACGACTTCGCTCGCCGTTTCTGTGACGCTGCCCATCGCGATGATGATTTTCGTCGCGTTTGGATCGCCATAATAAACGAATGGAGCGTATGGACGGCCTGTCAAACGGGTCGCTTCTGCAAAATATTTTTCTGCGACTTTAATGACATTTTCGTGATCGAGGTTTTGCGCTTCGCGAGCTTGGAAATAAACATCGTCATTCTCAGCGCCACCGCGGGTCACTGGATGAGTGTGCGGGTTCAAAGCGTTCGCTCTAAATTTCTCCACTTTGTCCATTGGGAGAAGTTTCTTCCATTCTTCTTTGTCGACGAATTCGACATGTTGGACTTCGTGAGAAGTACGGAAGCCGTCGAAGAAGTGAACAACAGGAAGAGAAGAATCGATCGCCGTTAAATGGGCGACGGGCGCCAAATCGGCAATTTCTTGGACCGAGCCAGAGCAAATCATCGTAGCACCGGCTTGACGCACCGCGTAAACGTCAGCATGATCGCCGAAGATAGAAAGAGCGCGGGTTGCAAGGCTACGGGCCGCAACGTGAAGAACGGCTGGAAGCATCTCACCAACCCACTTATAAACGTTCGGGATCATGAGAAGCAAGCCCTGGGAGGCCGTATAGGTGGTCGCCAAAGCGCCAGCTTGAAGCGCACCATGCACTGCACCAGAAGCGCCAGCTTCGCTTTGCATCTCCACGACTTTGACGGTCGAGCCAAAGAAGTTCTTCTCGCCTTTGCTCGCCATCACATCGACGAGTTCGGCCATCGGAGAAGATGGAGTAATCGGATAAATCGCTGCTACTTCAGAGAAATAGTAGCTTTCCATAGCGGCAGCGGTGTTGCCGTCTACGGAGAGGAAAGCCTTTTTGATTTCAGACATTTGTTTGTATGTCTCCTTATACGGCATTAAGTATAAGGTTTCGCCCTTCTCCTTACAATCGACTTTTGCCAAGGAAGAGCCAAATCACTCTTTTAGAGTGCGAATGGAATACGAAGGGAAATCAAGTTAAGTATAACTAACTATTTGTTGAATGTATCAATCTGAAAGCGTATCGCAATTTTTAAGAGTTTTTTTCAATAAGCCTCATCCC
>DBJG01000072.1:19232-24792 GCA_002296455.1 Caryophanales bacterium UBA782
TAAGCCTCATCCCAAAGCGTAGCATGGGAAAATATACCCCTCATTAACCATTGCCTTCAAAACTCGAAGTCGATATTCACTTTCGCGCATTCATCGCTGATTTTCTTCCAACGTTCTATCTGATTATAGTCTTGCCCCTCGAAGGCGGGCACTACCTTAATCTTTCCTTCTTTTAGCGCTCTATAAATCTCGTCATACTGCTCTTTCTTGAAGTTGGTGAAACGCCAGCTTTTCTCGCTTGTGGGGAGAGAGACGGCGTCCTCTTTTGCACCAAGAAGGCATATTTTGCCACCGAGCCCGCTCTCCCAATTGCCCGCATAATAATCCTTAAGCGCCACCTGAACGGACGATTCAAGGTTCTTGGTCGCCGAAGTGAGAACCCGCGGAGAAAGGGAGGACTGGTCGATATCCACTCCGATGATTTTCGCCTTTGGATAAAGGTTGGACGCGCTTACGACGGAATGGATCATCGAACCGCCGCATCCGAAAATGATTTCGATTCCACTTTGATACCAGCTCGCCATTTGGGTTTGCAAATCGGTTGATGCGCCGAAGGAGCTCCCGTATTTGTAACTGATTTTCACATCCGCAACAGGCCCATCGCTTTTCTTCGCGGCCTCGTTGATTCCCTGCACATACCCATAGGCGAATCGGTTGCAAGAACTATTGCTTCCCCCTCCGCCGAAAGTTCCGCCAAGTTTCCTATACCCCTCCGCGTATGCGCTATATCCAGCCAAATAGCCAGCCTCTTCCTCTTTATAGCGAATCGCGGTCACATTTTGTAGTTCCTTGTCTTCGTCGTCTTTCAAAATGAATCCATCGATAAAAACAAATTTCACTTTGGGGTGATTGATGGCCATTTGCCGAATGGCTTTCCCCTGCAAAAAGCCAGGTACGACAATGATTTTCGCGGCGTTTTCAATCGCAAGAGTCATCGCCACGATGCGGTCGTCATCTGTCGCGTTAGCGCCATTGGCCGGTTGATAATATTGACAAGTCTTCCCGTTTTTCTTCGCGTATGCTTGTATTCCATTCCATGTTCCTTCGTTAAAGCCGCCGTCTTTCAATGAAGAAATGTCGGTGACAAGAGCGATTTCGGCGTCATTCGTTTTCTTGCAGCTTGTGCAAACGGAGAGTGGCCACAAAACGGCTAATGAGAATAAGAAGCAGCGCTTTTTCATAATAGTTCCTTTCCTTATGGGGCATCATCCCTCTATAAGGAAAGTTTCTTTCACTTCCAATGGAGAATCAAAAAGAAACGGCAAGCGGAAGCGGTTATGCTTTCGCTAGTCATAGTCACTACGCAAAATAACAATGACGATATTTAATTGCCGCGATTGGGTTGTGCCGATAATCAAAGCAGCTTAGCAAAAAAAGGAAGATTCCATCCACGTTTAGTCCGTTCTATTCGTTTATTAAGCTACGGCACAGAATCGAAAAACATTTTTGACAAACGTATGGATAGGGGGCTGAATCATCCGATTCGGTCGAAGAATCGCAGAAGATATAGTGTCATTGAGCCAAATAGCGAGAATAGACATGGCGATAAAAAATGAATTAGCAAAGTGAAACGAATTAGTAGCGACTCGGCGTTAACTTATAAGCAGCAAGCACTATCGCTTGCTCGCTTAGCGGAGAACGCCGATGATTCTCTCCCTCGCGACAAAGAATTCATAGAGGCCTTAAAAGATGGCTCGTCTGCGATTTGAACGAAGGGAGAACCCCTTATCGCCCCCGCTATATCGTTCCGGATTATATGAAATATCTTAAAGAGGGAAGCGAATTCCTGGGGATTAAACCACCAAAAGACATCTATGAGGCAGTCACCGCTCTCCTCATTATGTATCATCATGTCCCCTTAATTACCTCTTTCCCCGTATATCTAGGCAATTTCACGGAGCTATTCACCCGTTTTATAAAATCGTTTTTTCAAATGACCTTTTGTGCTTGAATGAAAGTGCCTATTCGAAGAAAAATGAAAGGTAACCGCCACATAAGTAGACTTATCGTCCGAGAAAACATAAACTTTGTTTGAGGACACATTTATGGAAAGAAAAAAGATTGTGATGGATTCTGACCCTGGGCACGATGATGCGATCGCTTTTCTGCTTGCGGGCTCCACGAAAGAAATCGAACTATTAGGCATCAGCGTCGCAAGCGGGAATCAAACGTTAGAGAAAACGGCAATCAATACATTAAATGTGTGTCGTTATCTTAATATTGATTGCCCCATTGCATTAGGAAGCCCCACCCCTTTGCTCAAAGTGCCTTTAGTGTGCGAAGAAATACACGGCAAAAGCGGATTAGATGGCTTCACGTTCCCTGACTACCCTCATAACTTTGATAAGAGATTTGGTCCAAAGCTAATCATTGATTCGGTCATGGATCATGAAAACGTAACGGTCGTTACGACAGGCCCATTAACGAATCTCGCCCTCGCGTTAAGAATGGAGCCAAAACTCAAAATGAGAATCAAGGAGGTTGTCATGATGGGCGGAAGCACGGATTATGGCAACGTGTCCCCTGCTGCCGAATTCAACATTCTCGTCGATCCAGAAGCGGCTTATATCGTTTTCCATTCTGGCTTAAATATCAAAATGCTCGGGCTAAACGTAACAAGAAAGCTAAAAGTGTATCCTTCTATCGTCGAAAGAATGGGCAAAATCAATAATAAAGCAAGTGACTTATTCGTCAAATTAATGAAGGTTTTCAATCAAAACCAAAAAGCGGTATTCGGGTATGAAGGAGGTCCTCTCCATGATCCAATCACATTAGTTACTTTGCTCGATGATAACTGCATCCACTATCAAAGCATGAATGTCGAAATCGATATCTCGAAAGGTCCTTCATACGGAAGAACCAATTGTGATGTCTTAGATATACTAAAAGCGCCACATAACGCACTCGTAGCGATGGATGTCGACGTAAATCGATATTGGGATATCGTTGAAACTGCGATAAAAAACTATTCGTAATCACCGGTGCGTTTCATTGTTTTAACCTCTTCAACTCGATTATCGATGGAAAAATCTCACCGCCATTCTTTCAATCACGAGCGAACTGCCCAAAAGAACAGAAGGGACGTGAGTTGTTTGGCGTCTCCTTACTTTCTCGTTTCGCTTGCTATCTCACTCATAGTTTTTTCGTGACCTATTTCCATCAAAGAGAAAAGGCACTGGTGTTAACCAATGCCTTTTGTGATTAACGCTTGTTCCGAAATTTTGTCGTTATTCATCGAAAACGATGCTGTTTAATTGAACGGTACCGTTTTTATCACCTTTTTTAATGGAAAATTCAACCTTAATATAGTATTGGTTTTCTTTTGGCGTCTCGATATTCACGGTAAATGCTTTGGTTTTGCCTGCCTTCGCTTCGTTCGTGATATCAATGATTGCGGCATCCGCAAAATCGGCGCTTGCAGAGGTATACAATTTAGCAGCGTTGATGTCGCTTAGATTCCTTGATTCAGTCAAATCAATAGTAACTTTCGAAATGGCTTCTGTGAATGCGGATTTTGTGGCAACAGATGCAGTTGAAGCGCCACTTTTTGAACCGGCTCTAACCCAAGTCCAATTATTGTTCCATTTGTTGCTGTTCCAATTGGCCATAGAATAAGTCATGCCGCCAGCTGAATAATCCCAAGTGTTGCTGTACCCTGAAATAGCACTCCCACCTTTCGTTGGGTCATTGAAATTCAACGTATAGCTCGCTTTCTCCACCTCGCCTGTATCGACTTCGAACTCGACGACAACATCATTCTTTTGGCCCGCATTGAAGGAGCGAGAGATAGTGATGTCCGTTTCGCTATTATTTAAGCCGAGAACTTTGATGGATTTGACTTTATAGCCTTCTTTTGGGGTAGCGGTAACCGTGATGGTCTCCCCATAAGCAATATCGGTCATTTTGCTTAACGAAACATCGCCTTGGCTTGAATCATATGCGACATTGGCAGTGAAGGTCGGATTGATATCTTCGACATAAACAAGAGCGTTCTTGATTTCTTTAGTTTTATTATTGCCGAAGACCGCGAAAGTTCCCATCATCGTGACGAACTTACCCTCATAAGCTTTTGAAAGGGCAGTTTCCTTTGAATAGTCAAGGAAATAAGTTCCGTCCTCTTTTAGGGTGTAGGTGCCACCGAAATAGGAACCGAAAATCGTGATCTGTCCGCCATCAAAACCTTCGAGAATCGCATTGCCGTATTCTTCATTGGTAACGTTCTTGACAAATCCAGAAACGCAATAGATGTTCTTGGTGTCGTCTTTTTCCATGGCAAGCATCTCATTGACGCTCTTTTCGATGACTCCGCCGTCGATGACCGTCTTTGTGCCTTCTTGCCACAAATCAGTATCGACATTGTCATAGGTTGCCATATAGATAAGCGCATCAGTGGTGAGCTTAGTGTTGTAATCTCTAGAATGGACAGACACTTTGTGAGCGCCATTGCTCGCGATAGCTTTGCTATTACCGGTGATGGAAAGATTCACATCTTGCTTATAGGCAGCGCTATCATTCCCGACGACAAGCGCGGCTGATGGAACTTCGTTTCCGCTTCTCCAGTCTCTTGTGACTTTAACATATTCCGTGTTAAGTGTTTTGTTAGCGTCATTGAGCGCGAGCCAATCACCAGTAACCTCAATCTGGGTATCAGTAATCTTCCAATCGCCAGTTCTTGCGATAATGCCTTGGCGATCTGCTTTGAATTTGGAATTAGAAATAGAGACCTTTAAGCCAAGGACGTTGCCAAGCATAGCGGCATTGTCTTTGTCTTCTGTAGTAACAGTGATTTCAGAGTCAGTAATCTCGATATTGGCGTTTTCCCCTTCAATATTGTTGGTTCCAACACCATAGGTCCCTTTGAAATTGATTTTGGAGCCACGAATTGTGATATCCGAAATTTGGCTTCCATAAACCGCGGCAGAAGTCGCTGGATATTCATTCTCGTTTGTGAGAGTCACTCCTTCCATGAGAAGAGAGTTCGCAAATTGCGCGTCGATGACATTGTAATTCTTGCTGCCTGGAACGAATGAGGCCTTGCTAACGATATTGCCGTTTTTGATGACAATGTCCTGTAATTTGCCTTCTTCGGCGTTAATGCCATTCGGATTATTGAGTGTTAACGTGTGACCGCCAAGATCATAAGTGGTCGCTTTTCCCGCCAAAGGAAGAACACCATCAACGGTTAGATCCTGCGTCAAAACGATTTTCGCTTCTTGGGCGGTAGCAACCGCATTCTTAACATCATCGGTTAACGCATCACCAATTTTCGCACCAGAAACAAACGTCGCGCGGACAACGAATCCGCCTTCCACCATCTTCGTGGTATAAGAATTGGTTGCTTCATCCACTGCAACGGCTTCGCCATTGAGATAAAGTTGATCGGCTAATTTGCCTTTATTTGGATAAACGGTGAATGTGATATCGGTACCGACAATTGCACTGCCGACACTTGGGACAACATATCCGCCATCGGATGGAAGAATCGTGCATGCCCAAGCGGTTTTACCATCTTCTCCTTTTTCACCATCGGCGCCTTTTTCGCCTTGAGGGCCTTGCTCGC
>DBJG01000023.1 GCA_002296455.1 Caryophanales bacterium UBA782
TAATGTTATTCTCGTTATCAAATAGGGCTTCTGCTAACGCACGAGCAACTTCCGTTTTTCCTACGCCAGTAGGTCCAAGGAAAAGGAAACTGCCAATGGGTCGATTTGGGTTCTTAATGCCAGCACGCTGACGAAGGATGGCGTTACTCACAAGACGAATGGCTTCATCTTGGCCGATAACGCGCTTCTCCAGCGTCTTCGCTAAATCAAGGACTTTTTCACGGTCTCCTTTTTGAATACGAGAAACTGGAATACCCGTGATTTTGCTGACAATACGAGAAATGGACTCTTCATCAACAACCTCATCAACGAGTTTTTCCTGGGTCTTTCCTTTCGCTTCAATTTCTTGAAGGCGATGCTCATACTCGGGAATCGTCTTATATTGGAGAAGCGACGCTTTTTCGTATTCGCCATTTCCGAAATACGTATTGAGGTCAAAGCGTGCCTTTTCAAGCTTGCTCTTCAACTCTTTCGCTTCTTTGATATCGGCTTTTTCCGCTTCCCATTCTTTGGTCAATGTGGCTTCTTTTTCGCGATAGGACGCGAGTTCCTTTTGGAGTTCTTCAAGACGGCGCTTGCTAGAGTCGTCCTTTTCTTTTTGAAGTGCGACTTTCTCGACTTCCAAAGAACGAATTTTGCGCGAAGTCTCATCAAGCTCTGCTGGCATTGATTCAATTTCCACTTTAATGTTCGCACAAGCCTCATCCACAAGGTCAATTGCTTTATCTGGCAAGAAACGGTTTGTGATATAGCGGTTCGATAAGGTAGCCGCCGCAATCAAAGCACCATCGGTAATTTTGACGCCATGGTAAGACTCAAAACGCTCTTTTAGCCCACGAAGAATGGTAATCGTATCTTCTACGGTTGGTTCTCCGATGAGAACAGGTTGAAAACGACGTTCAAGCGCGCGATCTTTTTCAATATACTCACGGTATTCGTTCAAAGTGGTTGCCCCAATGCAATCAATTTCGCCTCTTGCAAGCATTGGCTTAAGCATATTGGAAGCATCAAGCGCCCCATCGCTTCTTCCGGCACCAACAATAAGGTGAATTTCATCGATAAAAAGAATAATCTTCCCATCGCTTTGCTTAATTTTGTTTAAGACCGCCTTTAAACGTTCCTCAAATTCGCCGCGATACTTCGCACCAGCGACAAGCGCCCCCATATCGAGTTCGTAAATCGTTTTGTCCTTCAAAGTATTTGGGACATCGTTTTTGACGATACGCTCCGCAAGCCCTTCCACAATCGCTGTCTTGCCAACGCCAGGCTCACCAAGCAAAATCACATTGTTCTTTGTTTTTCTAGCGAGAATCGTAATTACCTTGCGAATTTCGTCGTCTCTGCCAATAACAGGGTCAATTTTTCCTTTTTTGACGTCATCATTGATATTACGGCCAAATTTCTCAAGGACGTGTTCATCATTGCTATAATCTTCCATTTGTTCCATCTGCATAATGATTCTCTCCTTTCTCTCCGTTACCGAAGACACCGACATTATAATGCAAAAATTAGCACTCGCAAGTGTAGAGTGCTAATTATTCTAGATGATAAGTATCTATCGAGTAAATTAATTGCAAAAATACATTCGTTATGGTTTTAAAAACGAAAAGTGATTGACGTTTTGCCCATTTGCGATAAACGAAAAAATCTTATTCTTTATTTCTTTTGGTAGGCTTTTACTTGAGAAATGACATAATCCGCAAGTGCGTCCATTCCTTCTCCAGTTTTGGCGCTCACAGGGAAGAAAACTGCCTTTGGGTTCAAGCCCAAAATTCTTGCTTTTGCTTTTTCAACATCGAAATCAAAAACAACTCTCGCATCCATTTTGCTAAAAACGAAGCACTGCCCAACAGTGAACATAAGCGGGTATTTAAGTGGCTTATCATCCCCTTCTGGGACGCTTAGAATCGTCATATTCAAGGTTGCCCCGGTATCAAATTCAGCAGGGCAAACAAGATTTCCGACATTTTCCAAAATCAGCAAATCGATATCGTTTAACCCGATAGCGTCGCAACCCTCTTTGGTCATTTTTGCATCAAGATGGCATTCGCCGCATGTATGAAGTTGAATCGTCTTCACACCAGTCTTTTTTTTAATCGTTTCAGCATCTACAACCGCATCCATATCCGCTTCCATGACGCCGATGCGAAGTTTCTCTTTCAGGCGATTGATCAAAGAAACAAGAAGGGTGGTCTTCCCACTTCCTGGGCTAGACATCAAGTTAATCAAATAGACATTCTTTTCCTTGAGTTCGTTTCGTAAAACGTCAGCACGTGCATTGTTGTTCGCAAAAACGCTTTGTTTGACTTCAATCACTCGAATTTTATCCATATTCTTACCTCCGCGTGAGATAAAACTCACGGCTTTCATTCTTTTATTAGAACCGAAGCAAATCGCATATTCTAACTTCTTGAGCAATATTATAAAGTTCAAAAAGAAAGGGTAAAAGCAGTTTTCTTAGCGGAAGAAATCCGCTTCATAATGCCGAAAAGCGCTTGGTAAGGAATACTTACCTTTGAGATCCTCTTTTTTCACGAATAGACCATCATGGAGGGAAGACGATATTTCAACCAAATACGCTTGCATGTGCCAAACTAAATGAGTGAAAGTATGCTTCTTTTTCCCTAACATCTTAATGGATTGAATCACAAACCCCTCACGAATTAATTCCTTTTCCGCTTCTTTCTTCGTGAGGCTTCCATTTACATTCGGCAGTTCGTACATGGAAGCAAAAAGACCTTTGTCAGCACGCTTTCGTATCAAAACGGAATCACCGAGACGAATAATAAAAAGAGTCATATCAATGGCTTTCTTTTTCCGTTTTTCTTTTACCAGAGGATACCGATATTGGTGGGAAGAGAGATTGGCTTTACAAAAAGAGGCAAAAGGGCAATTCACACAACGAGGTGTTCCATTCGGTAAACAAACAAGCTCCCCTAAATCCATAAGTGCTTGATTGAATACACTTGGGCTTATCGAAAGACGGGAAAAGAAGAACTGACGTGCACTATCTTTCATTTCCACGCTGTCACTCTCCAAAGGGGATTCCGTGAGTCGGGCGTAGATTCGAACAAGGTTCCCATCTACCGCTATATATGGTTCTTCAAAGGCGATGGAAAGAATCGCGGAAGAGGTGTATTCACCAATGCCCGGAAGCTTTTCTAGTTTCCTTTTCGTATGCGGAAAAATGCCTCCATGAGTTGTCATGATTTCAAACGCGGACTTTCGCAAATTCTTAGCACGGGAATAATAGCCAAGCCCTTCCCAAAGTTTATTGACTTCATCTTCGCTCGCTTTCGCTAAAGACTCTATCGTCGGAAAAGCGTTAAGAAATCGATTGTAATAAGGAATCACAGCACTCACGCGAGTTTGCTGAAGCATGATTTCGCTTAAGTAGACATGGTACGGAGTGGGATCTTCTCGCCATGGCAAAATCCGCCGATTTTTGGAATACCAAATGGAAAGCAAAGAAGAAAAATCGTCCATCGCTAATCCTCATAAATAAAAGGTTTGGAAAGGAGTAGGCAAGTCGAGCCATCAATCCCCCACTCAGCGTCTTTACAATCCCCGCACATCAAAAAACCGTTACTTTGATAAAAAGCGGCGGCTTTTTTGTTGTCCGAAAAAACGGAGAGAAGACAATTTCTCGCTTTCTCTTTTTTATGAATTAAGGATAGAAAACGACCCCCCTCCCCTCTCTTTTGTAACTTCGGATCAATCATGAAACGTTCCAAAACATAAGAAGAGCGGCCATTATCGCAATGAGAGAAGTTCAATAGCCTTTGCGTTTTCTTTTCATCAAGCGAAGAAGGGAAGAAATAGGACGCCACACCATCAGTTGTCGCCGCGCTTCCGATAATCACATCGTCTTTCACGAAAACGAAAAGTTTGTGACTTGCACAGTCCTTTACGAATATTTCTTTATCCGGATAGCCATTGCTCCAAGTGAAATTGCCTTCCGTTTCCATTTGTTTTTTCACACGCAAAAACAAGGAGTAAACATCTTCAACTTCGTTTTTCTTAGCAAGACGTATTTTTTCCATGACCAAAAGAATAGAGAGGGGGTTTCATACTTTCAAGAAATATGCAAAAAACATCCAGATTTATTCAACCTGGATGTCTTTGATATTGATTTCGCTGCCACTGACCAAATAGGTATTCTCACTATGACAGTGAGGACAAATCTTACCATTTGTGACAGTTTTAAACGTCTTTTTGCAGTCTTTGCAATATGACACGCCTTCCAAAATCACGAGATTCAGTTTGCATTCTTTCATATATT
>DBJG01000049.1:0-10827 GCA_002296455.1 Caryophanales bacterium UBA782
TTACGATGTGCTAAAAGGCGAAACGTTCTATGCTGATTATGTCGCTCGTTCCATCGCAGCCACATTGTCTAGTTCTGATACTTACAAAAAGAGTAGCAATCAGTATTGGGTCAAGAAAATGACGCTCGTTTATCACGATCAAAGCGTCTACGATTATTTCAAAAAGACCTTCCCAGATCTCTTCTAGTCATCAAAACGAACTATAATATAGGAGCGAGTCACCTCGCTCCTTTCTTCTTCATATGGAGGATTATGGTATGAAAGATATATTTTGCAAAATTATCGATGGTGAAATCCCGTCGACCAAAGTTTATGAAGACGACGATGTTTTGGCGATTTTGGACATCTCACAGGTCACCAAAGGCCATACGCTCGTCATGCCGAAAAAGCATTATGACAATTATTTATCCTGTCCAAAAGAGACCATGCATAAGGTTTTTGATGTCGCTCAAAGAATCGGCCAAGCGGAAATGCAGGTATTAGGGGCGAAAGGCGTGAACATTCTAACCAACGTTGGAGAGCCCGCTGGACAAAGCGTGAATCATTTCCATGTCCATGTCATACCTCGCTATCTCGGCGGAGAAGGCGGCTTCCAAATCACGATGAAGAGTCAAGACACCTCTCATGTGGACTTGCCTTTGCTCGCTTCCAATATCGGTAAAGCCATCAAAGACTAAAAATGGGTTCATCGCCCATTTTTTATTTTGCTTCCACACTTTGCGAAAGTTTGTTATCTTAGAATTAGGAAAGGCAAATGCTCTTGGCTTAGCCAAGAATAAGCGCGAAAGGCGGCCTAGGCTCGTCGCGAATAGCTAGGTCGCTTTCGTTCTATTTATTTGAAAATAAGAATTGTAGAAAGTACGTCCATCTAAGGCGAGAATTCGTGAAGTCCATTCTCCTGGCTTCACATCTTTATAAGCGATGCGAAGAATTTCCATCTTAGCATCGAAATCATCAATCATTGCTAGAGCGAGCGCTTCTTTTGTTTCTGGTAGTTTTGCGGCCCCGTATTCAAGTTTTCCATGGTGGGAAAGCATCATATGTTTTAACAAAAGAATCTGTTCACTTTGAAGGCCGAGCTCATTGGCTTTCTTATCAATCATTTCCGTCGCGATGACCAAATGCCCAACGAGCTTCCCTTCGATCGTGTATTGCGTCGCTACAACGCCAGAAAGCTCTTTAATCTTCCCTAAATCATGAAGCAAAGTTCCTGATATGACTAAATCACGATTTAAGAGAGGATAGAGGTTACAAATCGCATTTGCAAGCCGTGTCATGGAAACGCTATGGTAAAGAAGGCCATTCGCGTATGCGTGATGGTTTCTTGCCGCGGCAGGATAGGTGAGGAAAGCATTTTTGTTATCTTCCACTAGGGAAGAAACAATCAGCCGAAGATCATGATCCTCGATAGAAGAGATAAAAGAATCGAGTTCTTCTTCCAGCGATTTTTCCGTTTCTGGGGCACTTTGCACGAATTTGGTGATATCGATTTGCTCAGAAGGAACAACATTGCCGGATAAGACCTTGAGCTGCAAACCATTATTGTACAAATTTACATCGCCACGAAAACTAACCACGTTACCAGCCACGAAAATATTCTCATCCCCCGCAACAATATCCCACTTTTTGGCATCGAGCTTTCCAGAACTATCTTGCAAGGTCATGTTGTAATATTGTTTCCCAGCGTTACTCACACAAACGCGGACTTCATCAACCAAGAATTGACACCCTTCCAAATGGTCACCACTTTTTAGATCTTTAATGTTCATGTTTAATCCTTTCCACTACAGTTAATACATCTTCGCTTCGGTAGCCTTTTTTGACAAGAAAAGACCATAGATGCGAGAAGAGCTCATATTCATTATTATACTTGCGCGCATATCGCGCGTATGCGGTAGATGCATCTACATAGAGGCGATTTTGAACTCTTTCGTCATCTTTCTCGTTCAAAACACAAAGGGCAAAATCAATTGCGTCTTTTTCAAATCCGCGACGTGACAAGGCATTCTTTGTTTTCTCCATGCGTGATAAATAGGGATAGGAAAGCAAAGAACGCGATAACGATGAGGCGTATTTCTTCGCGTTTTCTATTTCGTGTTGAAAAACAAGATTTCCTAAAATACGTGGAGAGATACCTTTTTTGAATTGTAGTTCTTCCAGAATTCTTTTTTTGCCATATAAAGCGTTTTCCCGTTCCTCTTTATAATCTTTCGCATAAGACTCATCATCAAGCAACCCATATCTCTCTAAGCTCTGAATCACGGCAAAAACCGCTTTTTCGTTCGGATTTTTCCGTAACAATTTTTCTTTCATCTCGCGCTTTGAATATTGCTTTCTTGCTAAAGAAGAAACGGCATAATCGCGCAATGAAGAAAGAGCGGATTCTTCTTTCAGAGAAGTGATTTCCGCCTCCGTAAGTTCTTTCCCTTCACGGAGATAGAAATTCGTGAAAGCGTCTTCGCTAAGAGAAAAAGAATAAGAACCCGCCTTTATAACGAAATAGCCCTTCTTGTCGCGGGAGATGGAATTAACACTAATAGTTTTTCTTGATGGCACGATGATATACCTCAATCACGGATGTATAGAACTGTTCTAAAGAATAGGGCTCAATCGAAGAATGAGCACGCGCGTAAACGGCTTTTTTCTCTTCTTGAGTCAAAACTATAATTTTTCTGAGTTTTTTTGTCATATCCCCTTCATCAAAAAAGAAGAAACCGTTTTCCCCTTCGTGAAGAAGACCGGCAAGGGAATCGTCATAGCGGGCTAACAAAATATTGTCGCTTGCCATCGCTTCCATAAACGTTAGCCCTTGCGTTTCACTTGTGGAAGCACTCACAAAGCAATCCCCTAGTGCGTAATATTTCGGAACGGAATCTGGAGAAACGGGTCCAGCAAAGAGAACGTGGTCTCGAATGCCAAGTTTCTCAGCAAGAGAAGTGAGTTCTTCTAAAGCAGGCCCTCCACCCACAACAAGCATCACGGTTTTCGTTTCGGGTTTTTCTTCCAAAAAACGTGCATACCCTTTGATACACACATCAATCGATTTTTCTTTCGCAACTCTGCCTAAAGAAAGAATCACATAAGCATCTTCGTCTATATGAAGTTTTTTCTTAAGCTCTGATATTTCTTTTGAAGAGAAATTTGCGCGGTTAAATGCGGCAAAATCAATTCCCGTAGGAATAATGGAAATATAAGAATCGACATTGATCGAGCGCATGTATTCACGGATTTTTTCGCTCGGAGTAATGAACTCGTTCGCTTCGTTGGACTTGAAACGGACGTAACTACGAACCACGCTTTTTGCGGCACGATCAAAATACCCTTTGATTGCATAATAGGTGTAATCTTCCATCATAGTGTGGAATGTATAAACGCTTGCGACATGAAAGCGAGATGCATAAAGGAAGCCCATTTGTCCAACCATTCCATCAGTTTGCACATGAATAACATCAGGTTTGAAATCCTCAAGAAGGCGGGCGCATTTTTCATTCCATGGACTAGTCGGAGTTATATAGCCATAAAGCTTTTTCATAACGATGCCAGGAATTCTCATAACGTCGTCTTGATAATAAAACTCGCTATCGAAAGGATTCGTTGTTACGACAATAACTTCTTCTCCGTGCGCTTTTAATGTTCGGTATAAATTGCGAGAAGAGGTCGCGACACCATTGATTTCAGGCGGATAAGTATCGGTGAAAATAACGATTTTCATTCTTCTAGCCCTTTCGAAGAACCATCTGTTCGCTTTTTTGTTTTCTTTTTGCGTGGAAGAGGATCATCTGATTCATAATTTTTCAAACCAGCGCGAATCTGTTTTTTACTTAATTGCCGGGTTTCATAAAGGGTATCTGCGCTTGCTTTACGAATCTCATAAGTTTGGAGCTGAAGTGTAACGAAAGTCTCGCGATTGACGTATCCATAATATTCACGGTCTTCCCCATGGCTGTGATAGAAGGCGGCAACGAATCCAGATACAAGAACCACCGCATGGAAGGTAGCAAAGCGCCATATAATCTGCGCTGCGTTCATATTCGCCTCGAATGTTCGAACGATGAGACCGTTCTCAATGGTTGGCGAAAAAATTTCACGGAAAATACTATTGAAGAAAAGCTCGCTGACGCCAGCGCCACCTGGTAAAGGGAAGACACCAGTAACCATTTGGTGAAAGGCACTCAAAAAGCATGTATCAAACATATCCGCCCAATTGAACTGACCGCCAATCGCGTCCAATGAAGCGGCAGAAAAATACGGAATCGAATAGCGCAAAAAGAAATTGAGTTGGAACAAAATGCTCAAAAGAATCGTCACGGGTATATTGCTTTGCAAGCGGCGCAATTCCATTTTGAAGTTTTCAACCTGAACGCGAAGCGATTCTCTACTTTTCTCTGGATTTTTTATAAGATGGAGTTTTGCGCCCAAATTAATGACGTGATGCAACATGAAATTATGGAAATGATGCGAATAACTCATCAGGGCGAGAATAGCCAAAGTGCCTAGATTCAAAGCAAAGCCAATAATAATCAAAGGAAGCAATGTCAAGTGAATGCCGCCCCATCCGAATTCGAAGGAACTGAGACTCATAATTTTATTCCATTCAATCCCAATGGCGAGAAAGTCGAAAAGAATGAGATTACTTTGATACAAAATGAACCACATGACCATAATGGAGGCCGCGCTAGAAACCTCCACGCCTTGCTTTTTTAGCACATAAACTTGCATGACTTGGCCACCGCTCGCCCCTGGAGTGACCGCGCTATAAAAAGAGCCAATCAGAGAATTGAAAAAGCCTTGATACCAATGATATTTCCGGGTATAGAGACGACAAAAAATGAAGATTATCAGCCCATCGATGAAAAAAGCGCCAACGACAATCGCCAAAATGAGAATCATCCACTCCCAAGAAGCGCAGCGAATTGCGTTCCAAATAGCGGAAGCACCATTGACGATGTCGCCATTCTCCCCGGCGTTCCACAAAGAAAGAATAAGAGAAACGCCTGTTAAAATAAGGACGATGCCTACCGTAACGAGATATTTCCAAGCCCCGTTGTTCTTTTTTTGAGGCCCGCTCCCCTCGTTAGTTAATGCGTTATTTTGTTTTTCTTCTTGCATAGTAACCGCATTATTATACCAAGAAATCTCTTTCTTCACTCTATGAGTGTAGAAAAACCTCGATTCCAATCACTTCCACCTGCGATTTATCTAGTCGCATCGAAGAAAAACCAATATTATATTTTCATGAAGAATCGGTTGTTTCCATCTTTGATGAATTCACGCGATATCGGTGGATATATAACTCCTTTTGGGCAAACGCAAAGAGGTGTTATTTACCGTTCCGGGAGTCTCAGCAATATACATGAAACCGATTTAAACGAAATGAGTGGGAAACATATTACGGATATTTTCGATTTGCGTTCAAAAAGAGCGAAGGAAAGAGAAATTGATCCGACTTTGAACGACCCACGCTTCCATTATCATTCATTCTTTATCGAAGCGGGCGAGCGCCTTCCTTTAGACCGCGATGACAATATCGCAAATTACATCAAGATGTATTCTTCCAAAGACGAAATCACCCCCATTCTCAAAGAGATAGCGTCTTGCAAAAAAGCTGTTCTTATTCATTGCTCTGCGGGAAAAGATAGGACAGGGGTAGTTATTTCCTTACTTCAATTCATCGCAGGTGTTCCCCTAAAAGAAATCAATCAAGAATATCTTCTTTCTTTTTTTGACATTGACGACCATGTTCGAAAACTAAAGATTTCTTACCCTGATCTGTCCCCTGTATATGATGAAAGAGACGATTCTTTCTTGCCTGCTGTTTTTGAAATTTTAAAGAGCAGATTCCAAACGGAAGAATCCTATTATCGTTTCATGGGGCTGTGAGAGGAAACGATACAAGCATTAAGGAGGAAACAATTTAAATGAAGATACTTATTATCGGAGGGACCGGAAGGATTTCGTACAAGACCTCGGAATATCTCATCCGCCAAAAACACGATGTGACAATATTGAATCGCGGGAACCACAGAAATCTTGGCTTGGATTCTTATAGTGTGACCGCCGACATTAATCGCCCCGAAGAAGTCAAACTCGCTTTAAAAGATCGCGTTTTCGATGCCGTCGTTGATTTTCTATCCTTTACGCCAAAAGACATCGCCCTTCACCTCTCTTATTTTAAGAACTCACCACATTACATCTTCGTTTCATCGACCGTTGCCACAAATCGGAAATGCGTGCATATGCCCTTTGATGAAAATACGCCTTTAGGCAATCCCGATAGTGAATACGGGAACAACAAAGCGCTCTCTGAACGTTTTCTTTCTTCGTGTGGCTATCAAAATTATACGATATTGCGTCCTTCTCACACTTTCGATGAACGAGAATTCCCAACGTTAATTCACGGAAAGGGAACATTTACCATCGTCCACCGGATTCTTGAAGGGAAGCCGATTCCAGTCATTGGAAACGGGGAAGGGCTTTGGTCCATTTTATATGCAGAAGACTTTGGAAAAGCATTAAACGTGTTATTAGGAAATGAGCAATGCTTTGGTGAGGTTTTTAACGTCACTGCTTTAGAAAGTCATACCTGGAAAGAAATATTTGAGCTTGAAGGTTCTATTTTAGGACAAATGCCTATCCTTTTCTCTTTGCCATTGGAAAGGTTCGTCCAAGATTATCCCGCCTTTCACGATGGCCTTGTCGGAGATAAAGCGATATCAAGCAGTTTTGATAACCGAAAAATCTGTAAAATCGCCCCTATTTTCAAAACGCAGTGCAGTCTAATCGATGCGCTTATAAGAACGAAAGAATATGTGTTTCAACACGAAGAAATGCAAAAGATTGATGCTCAATTTGATTCCTTTTTAGATGAAATTTGCAAAAAATACCGCTGATTTAAAAGGATAATTAGTCATTATTAATTTGCGAAATTACTTCTAGCAAAGAAGAAGCGGAAGCCTTGAGCTTGTTTCTTTCTTGTTCGGTCAAAGGAAGCTCTAGTACTTTTTCTACCCCGTCTCTTCCTACTAAAGACGGGATCGATAGAGCAAGGTTTTTTAAGCCATACGTTCCTTCTAGTTCGACGGAAACAGGGAGCATCGTATGCGTATTATTGACGATGCAAGAAACGATATGCGAGACGGAAAGAGCAATCCCGTAATAGGTCGCCCCTTTCTTCTCGATAATCCGATAAGCAGAGTTTACGACATCGTCTTGAATTCGCTTCATTCCTCCGTCGTGATCTGTATAACCCCGCAACGCACAAAAATCGTTCAATGGAACACCGCTGATATTCGCACCGCTCCAGATGGCGGTTTCGCTATCGCCATGCTCTCCGATTATGACTGCGTGCACGTTTTTCGCGTCCACTGTCAAATGCTTGGAAAGAAGATATTTTAAACGAGCCGTATCCAAAACGGTTCCGCTTCCAAATACGCGGTTTTTCGAGAAACCGCTCTCTTGATAAGCGATGTGCGTCAAAATATCGACTGGGTTTGCAACGAGTAGCAAAATGCCTTCAACTTCGACTCGTTTTAATTCGCGAACGATAGATTTCGTGATATGGGCATTCGTCTGAATCAAATCGAGTCTTGTCTGCCCTGGTTTTTGCGCCGCGCCAGCCGTAATAATGATGACGGAAGCATCCTTGATTTCCTCATAATCCCCCGCATGAATATCTACGGAAAACGTATAAGGAAGACCATGTGCCAAGTCCATTGCCTCCCCTTCCGCTTTATCTTTGTTTTGATCAATGAGGACAAGCTCATTGAATTGCCCTTTTTGCATGAGGGCGAACGCAATCGAACTTCCGACGAATCCGCAGCCGATGATGGCTGCTTTTTTGATGTTCACCATAACTAGCCTCCTTTATGAATAAGACAAGTATAGCGAACTCCAGTGGATTCTTCTTTTATGATGCTTTAATTAATTATCCGAACGTGCAAAAGCGTTCTTCATTAGCATGCTGCTTTCAAACAAAACGCAATTTAAAACACGGTCGGTCTCTTCTTTCGCCATCTTGGAGATATCCTCATTCGCTTGAGAAAGCAAAGCGATATCATTTTTCGCTAGGAAAAGCTCATCGAAATGATGAAGCAATGCATGCGCTTGATTCGCTACCGCGTTTTGATAACGCTCAATATGAATGGCGTTCTTTTGGAAGTGAGAATCAGATAAAGCGCCAATCAAGCGGCTCGACCAATAGAAGTTATCCGTAGAAACGCGAAGAGTAGTGTTTCCAAAATACGCAGGAATTTTATCCACATTCGCGTATAGAGGGACCAAGGCGTTGAAGACGTTCGAGCCAAAGCAGACCCATTCAAGAGCAGCAATTTTTTCTGGGAGACCATTACGAATCTCTAGCAAAGCCATAAAAGAGGTTCGATTGACTCCGATGGAACGATAAATGTTTTTCTTATCGGACTCGCCTTTTAAGTAAGGGTCGAATTCCGTTCCTTGATAATGGGAAGAAAGAAGATATTTAACGTCTTCCACGGTAATTTTATTTTCTGGAATAAGGCTCCAAGGGATATCATCACTTTCTGGAGAATAATCTCTATTATCGCCTTCCCAACGGATTGCTTTTGGGCATAAGTAACGGCCCATATACCAGGCCCTAGGGGTGTTATAGATGTGGTCACTGTCATCGTGACTGCCAAATGCCAAGCGAGGATTGAATGCTTTCTCGTCTTTCCCTAGATAAAGGTGATTCTTTTCTACAAACTCTTTTAAATCCTTTGAGCAGAGATTCTCCCGCTTTTCGCCATAGGCATCCGACAAATCAAATTCATCCATGCCGAACTGATTCGGCATAATCACACAGCGGTCATCGGGAACCTTCTTGGCAATCCAATGGTGCCCGCCGATTGTTTCTAGCCACCATACTTCTTGACTATCATTAAAAGCAATTCCGTTTGGCTCATAAGTACCATATCGTTCCAAAAGCTCACCTAAGCGGAGAACCCCTTCTCTAGCGGTATGAATATAAGGAAGCACAATGGCCACAAGGTCTTCTTCCCCAATCCCCCCGATACATTCCTTTTTCGTTTTCGTTTTAGGAGAATATTCGACATAAGGATCGGCGCCAAGTACCCTTGGGTTGCTCGTTATCGTTTCTGTCGCCGACATAGCGACGTTACAAGAATTGATTCCTGCTGCGCCCCAAATCCCTTCTTTCTTGTCCACATTTGGCATCAACGTGTAACGCAGTGCTTTATTTGGAAGTTCAACCGTTACGTGACTGATTTTGGAGCGATAAATGCGTGGCTGCTCATTCGGCTTCACGACAACCATCTTCTTCACATGGAAAACGCCAGAAGGCGAATCGTCGTTCCTTGCGACCATCGTGCTTCCGTTATACGAAGCATTCTTACCGACAAGTATTGTTGTGCATGGCATATATATTCCTCCAAAGCGAATCTCATAATAATCGTTTTTTCACAAACTCTATTATATAGCAACACATTTTACTTAGTTAGTATATACTAACATATCCCTAAATAAAGGAGGGGACCTATGAACGCCATCATCATCTCCGCAATATCACTCTCCATCATCTTCCTAGCAACGACTTTAGGAAGCTCTTTCGTCTTTTTCTTCAAAAAGAATTTTGGTCCAAAAACGAATAATGCAATTCTTGGTTTTGCTGGAGGCATTATGATATCCGCTTCTTTGTTCGGCTTGATTATCCCCTCTATCGAAGAGAGCAAGTCCATCATACCAAACGCTTCCTGGTTACCACCCATCGCCGGTTTTTTACTTGGTGGGCTATTGCTTTTGATCATGGATAAAACCATCCCTCATCTTCATCCATCAAGCGGCGTTGAAGAAGGAAAAAACGTATCTTTGAGCAAAAACTTCAAATTCTTCCTCGCTGTCACGATTCATAACATCCCTGAAGGATTATCCGTTGGGTTCGCTTGCGGTTTAGCCCTGAAAGGTGAATCGTCGGAGTTACTCTATTCCGCTTTATCTCTTGCTCTAGGAATCGCGATTCAAAATATTCCAGAAGGCGCAGCGATTTCAATACCGATGTTTGGCGAAGGAGAAAAGAAAGGGAAATCTTTCTTATTCGGCATGATGTCTGGTATTGTCGAACCACTTTTTGGCGTTGCTGGTTTGTTTTTGGCGCAGCTATCCATAATCACACCATGGCTCCTTTCTTTTGCCGCAGGTGCGATGTTTTATGTGACGCTAGACGAAATCCTTCCCGAGTCACGAAAAGAGGGATATGAACACTATGGATTATGGTCGTTTATGATTGGCTTTGTATTAATGATGGCCTTAGAAATCACGCTCTAAGAAAGAAATCGTGACATCCGTTCCATATCCTGGCACAGATTCGAGTTTGATAAAGCCACCATATTTGTTGACGGCATGTTTCACAATCGATAAGCCTAGCCCCGTCCCCCCGTTTTGACGACTATGGGATTTATCCACTCGATAAAATCGCTCAAAAACACGGCTTTGGTCTTTTTTGGGAATTCCAATTCCAGTATCTTTGACTTCGATGCGATTCGAGCTAAGAGAAAGGGTAACGCTCCCGTTTTTCACGTTATACAAAATCGCATTCTCTAGCAGGTTTTTGAGGATGAGCCTCGCGTCTTTTTCCTCCATTGGGAAAAGGCAATTCCCCTCTAAAGAAATAGAAACTTCTTTTTCGTCCGCTAAAGGGGTTAATTCAGCAACAATAGTTTTGGCAAGAGAAGCAAAATCCAAGGGAGGGGTATCACTTTTCGCTTTTTCTTCTTCCAACGCACTGATATTGAGCATGTCTTGGATGAGCGAAAGCATGCGCGAGGTGGAAGCGCCAATCTTCGCGGAGTATTCTTG
>DBJG01000049.1:10879-23834 GCA_002296455.1 Caryophanales bacterium UBA782
TCTTCGCGGAGTATTCTTGTATTTTGGGATCGTTCACGCTGAGCGCAATCAATTCGTTAAAGCCCTTTATCGTCGTCAAAGGCGTTTTTAATTCGTGACTTGCCGCATCAACGAATTCTTTTCTCTGTTTTTCATTTACGACTTGAAGTGTGATATCGTTCAATACGAAAAGGGAAAAGCATTCCGTTTCTTTTCTAGAGGCCAAAAACGTTTTCTTTTTCTCCGCGTCGTAATACATATTCCCGTTTGCCAAAGTGATTTCTTCTTTCAATGTGCTTCCGCTTATCAAGAACATATCTTTCGCGGAATCATTCGCAAACACGACCTTTTTGCCTTGAACAGCAAGAATCGGGTTTGGGACGCTAGAAAGAAGAAGCGACAATTTGTCTTCTTCTTCTTTTCTTTTGAGCAAGGACGAAGAAAGGCTCAAAGAGATATCGTTAATATCCTGAAAGATGTTACCCAATTCATCATGGGGATAGGACGCACTCTGAATTGGCTCGTTGTTTTTAATTTTGCCAAGATTGTGTTCGATTTCCTTCAACGGGCGAAGAGAGTGAGAAGAAACATACGCAATCGCAAAAATGGAGCAAGATAAGGCGAGAAGTGTGATAAGTCCCATCCACGGCGTATAGCTTGTCAAAAAGCGAGTGAGAGAAGAAGTTTCCAAAGCGATGCGTATCACGTACGTCTTTGTTTCAATAATCTTGCTTTCCGCATAATAAAGCGATTCCACGCCAAATGTGGAGGAAGAACGGATCACCACTTTCGGATTTCCCTCAATCGCGGCGATGAATTCTTCACGGTCTTTGTGCGATTCTAGTTTGCTCGCGTCTTCTTTCGAATCCCATAAAACAGAGCCCTCTTCGTTTAAAATCGTTTCTCGCACCGATTCATCGGTAACGGATAAGACATTGAGATTCCCGTTAAACGCATTCTTATATGCATGTGTCAAACTGATAAGATGGCTTTCCGCTTCGCTAAGAACGCTATTGTGGGCAAAGAAAATGCCAAACGAAAATGTAAAAGCCAAAGCGAGAACGAGGATGAGGGAATTCCAAATAATCAATTTCTTTTTCATCGTAATAAGTAACCTAGCCCCCGGACGGTCTCAATATTCACGCTAGAAGAGACAATTTTCTTCCGTAACCGCGAAACAAACATATCTAGCGTCCGCGTCTCTATTTCCGCGTCGATCCCCCAGACATCACGAAGCAGTTGGTCTTTGGAAATCACAAGCGATGGATGTAAGAGGAAATAAGAAAGAAGGTCATATTCTTTTAGGCTAAGAGAGAGCGATTCGCCATTCATTTTGATTTCGTGGAGCGATGGAACAATGGCGAATTCTTTGTAAGTAAAAGAATCTGTCTTTGCGCATTTTCGGAGATTCGCGTTGATGCGAGCGATGAGTTCCATGATGCCAAAAGGCTTGCTGAGATAATCACAAGCCCCTTCATTGAGCCCTTTGACTTTATCCGTTTCCTTGCTTTTGGCGGACACCAAAATCACGGGAATCGATGAATACTCCCCTTCCATGAGTGTCTTGAGCAGTTCCATCCCGCTCATGCCTGGAAGCATGATGTCCAGTAGAATCAAATCCGGCTTTTGATCTTTAAGAGTTTGATAAAAAGAGGAAGCGTCAGGGAAAGTCACGCAGCGAAAACCGCCCATTGGCAAAGCTTCCTCATAGAGAGTACGAATGCTTTCTTCGTCATCGACGCAATAAATCAGTTGATTCATAATTAGGAAACAAGATGGGTTCCCGTGGAAGAATAGTCAACCCATTCGCCCACGTTTACCGCATGATCGCCGATTCTCTCCAAATACTTTGCGATCATCATGAATATTATAGACTGTTCCGCGTTTCTCTCATCCTTCTTTATTAATCGCAGAAGATCTTCTTTGATGATTTTGTAATATTGGTCGACCCTGTCGTCATCTTTTTCAAGTGACCGCGCCTCTTCAACATCCCCTTTAATGAAGGAATCCACAGCTTTTTCCACCATCGAAGAAGCACATTCTCCCATTTTGGGAAGGTCAATCAACGCTTTGATATAGGGCTCGTTTGGGAAGGAAATCACTTCTTCGGCGATATCGACGCTATAATCGCCGATTCGTTCTAAGTCGGTAATCATTTTTAATGCGCTTCCGACTTTGCGGAAGTCTTTGGCGACAGGCTGATCGAGGAGCAAAATGCGGAAACAACTATTTTCAATGTCTTTCATCAAATTATCGATTCGTTTGTCTTCCTCGACGACTTCTTCCGCTAATTGTTTATCTTTATCAACCAATGAACGAAGGGCTTTTTCCACCGAAAATGAGGCATATTTCCCCATTTCGATAAGTTTTTCCATCACTTCGCTGATTTCTCTTTCAAAGCGGTTTTCCATATTATCCGAACCTCCCTGTAATATAATTCTCCGTCCGTTTATCCTTAGGCGAAGAGAATAATTCTTCTGTTGGGGCGCTTTCCACGAGTTCCCCAAGAAGGAAGAAGGACGTCGTATCGGCAACGCGACTTGCTTGCTGCATATTGTGCGTCACGATGACAATGGTGACTTCTTTCTTTAACTCATTCATGAGCTCTTCGATTTTCGCGGTGGAAATCGGGTCAAGCGCACTGGTGGGTTCGTCCATAAGAAGCACTTCCGGATTCGCCGATAAGGCGCGAGCGATGCATAGCCGCTGTTGCTGCCCTCCCGATAAAGAAAGGGCACTATGGCTGAGATTATCTTTGACTTCTTCAAATAGAGACGCCTTCTTTAAGCTTGTCACAACAATCTCTTCAAGTCTCTTTTTATCGCGGATTCCGAATGTCCTCGGGGCATAAGCGATGTTATCGAAAATCGACATTGGGAAAGGATTGGGCTTTTGGAATACCATTCCCACCTTTTTCCGCAATGTATTGATATCAATCCCTTTTTCATAGATGTTTTCATCGTGAAAATACACCTTGCCTTGGATATGGCAATCGGAGATTAAATCATTCATGCGGTTCAAAGACCGCAAAAAAGTGCTTTTCCCGCATCCGGATGGGCCAATCAAAGCGTGAATCTTCCCCTTCTCAATCGCAAGATCGATGCCTTTTAAAGCCTCTTTCTCGCCATAAAACAGATGCAAGGAGTCACTGCGGATAATGATTTCATTTCCCATGTTTTCTCCTCCTTTCAAAATAAGCAGAAAGCAAATACGCAATCACATTCAAGGTTAAAACGAGGAATAGCAGCGCCAAAGAAGCAGCACCCGCCTCCTCGATATAGCCAAACGAAGCGAAATAATAAATATCAAGCGCAAGTGATGTGCCTGACGACATAAGGGAAGTGGGAATAAGATTCACGACCATCCCTATGGTAAGAAGCAATACGGCGGACTCGCTTACGACTCTTCCAATGGAAAGGATAATAGAAGTAAGGATTCCAGGCAGCGCGCTAGGCAAAACAACATGGAAGATTGTTCGCACTTTGCTCGCGCCAAGAGCAAGGGAAGCTTCACGTAAGGAATTCGGAACCTCTTTTAAGGCCTCTTCCACGTTTTTGACGATGGTTGGAAGGATCATAATGACAAGCGTTAATCCGCCCCCGAGCAAGGAATACCCCCAACCGAAGCTAATCACGAATACAAGATACCCGAATAAACCATACACAATCGAAGGAATAGAAGCCAAAGTCTCAACCGCGACCCTGACGCATTTCGTGATAAGGCCGTTCCCTTTTGCATATTCCACTAGATAAATCGAAGTCGCGATTCCTAAAGGAAGACCGACGGCTAAGGAGATTAAAATCAGTTGCAAAGTGCCAATCGTCGCAGGCCAAATGGACATTTCCTCGCCGTATTCGCCAAAAAGGAAGGAAAAGGAAATGCCCCCACTACCTTTTGTGAAAATAAAAAGGATAATGCCGATAAGCGCAATTAAGCTTATCCCCAAAGAAAGGAGAGAAACATATTTGAGCCCCTCGAAAAAGTGTTTTTCCATTTTCCAAGAACGGAGATTGATTTCCATCATCTTTCCTCCTTTTCAAGCAATGAGAAAACGACATTGAGCAACAAAGAAAGAAGGAACAAAATCACGCCAGAGCAAAACAATGCGTCCATTGCATCGGGAATGACATTGAGTTCCATCGCCCCCATGGCAATATTTGCCGTGAGCGTTCTAACGGGTTGCATTAAAGAAGTCGGCATCTGCGGTGATCCTCCGATTACCATTATGACCGCCATCGTTTCCCCTAATGCCCTTCCCGTCGATAATACGACCGCGGCCAAAATGCCACGTCGACTCGCTGGAACGATGACGCGAAAAACCGCTTGCGCTTTGCTAGAACCAAGTGACAACGCGCCTTCGTAATAGCCATAATCCGTCGCATTCAAAGCATCAAGACTCACGCCGACCATGGTAGGAAGAATCATGACGGACAAAATGATAGAGGCTGCTAAAATACCATCACCAATCCCGTTTGGAGAAAGGTAATTTTGAATAAAAGGCACGATAACAACCATACCGAATAAGCCGTAAATGACAGAAGGGATACCCGCGAGTAAATCAATCAGCGCACGCACGGGCCTTACGATTTTTTTAGGCACAAACGCAAAAAGGCTAATGGCGACAAATAGCCCTAAAGCGCATCCGAGCAAAGAAGAAAGGATGGTGACATAAAAAGTGGTCACAATCATCGGCCAAACGCCGAATGATGGCGGGTTCCCTAATGGTGACCAATCCATCCCGAACAAGAAATTGCCCACGCCATACTTAAATAAAAAGGGGGCTCCATAAGCAAAAAGGAAAACGACAATTGCAACCAGGAGCCCTAAAGCCAAAATCGCGGAGAGGGCAAATGCTGCCCTTGCTCCGCGTTCTTTCGCTTTTTCTATGTTCAAGCGAGACACTTTCATGCGATCAGTTTCGACCAGGAAGTGATTGGCGCTTCCGCGTTTGGATTATAAATCGTGGACAAATCTTTTTTGGAGATGGTGACCACTGGGTTTTTCAAATTCACGATAAGAGCGATACCGTCTTTGCAAACCGTGAACGGTGTGCAACTAGCGGCCTTTTTGGAATTGAATTCTTCGGAAATCATGCCGAAGTTGGAGATGCCATTTTCGGCGTTATTATAACCAGTTCCGCTACCGCCACCACTCACTTCGACACGAATGTTCTTTTGGTGTGCCATATATTTTGTGGCGATTTTCGTCATAAGAGGTTGCAAAGAAGTCGAACCAGAGATCGAAATCGTTTTGGCATCAGCGAATTCTGGAGTGTTATATTCCGTTACTTGATCAAGAATTGAAACGTATCCTTCCTTCGCTGCAAGGTCTTGAACCTCTTTAGAACCAAGATATTCAAGATAGTCTTTATAAACGGGGTCAGTAACGGTTTCTGCTTTGTAGATGACGTTTAATGGTCTAGACAAAGCATAGGTACCGTTTTTAATGGTATCGCTAGTGGCGTCCACACCATCGACTTTAACCTTTTTCACCGAATCATCGACATAGCCTAACGAATCATAGGCAATGGCATAAGGATTCGTTGCCACTTTGGTTAAAACGGCTGATGTACTATTCGCCGTGATAGCGCCCGTCGGGTCTTTGGCTCCTTTTAAGCCAAGGATTTCTAAAAATGCGCCTTTGGTTCCGCTTCCATCCTCTCTCACCACAATGGCGATGGACTTATTGGCGTCAAACGCTTGTTGTTGCGTGCAGGAGACGAGTGCTCCTAACGCGACTACTCCCATGAGTAATTTCTTTTTGTTCATTTTCGTTGCTCTTTTCTTTGTTACGCCAATAACTATCAACGTTCATGAAAAGGGAAGTAACCACAAAAAGGAAAAAGAACTGTAACAAGAATGTAAACAGATGGGGAAAGCTCGGCTGGATGCGAACGATGCATTCGCCTTCTTTTGCGAATCTCCTATAACCACGCTATATCTTTGAGAGTCTATGGCTGAGCGATTTCCTCTCTTTCTGTAGCGATGCCGCCACGGAGAATCCCGTCTGAACGATTCCGCCCTTTATTGCCGATGCAGAAAGCCATAGCAAGGCGACAAATGCTAACGCCGCTTCCATAAACGAGGACGCCAAGCCTCCGTTAAAGGCCAGGTCGCTAGTTCTTATGGGGCGATATCCAAGAAATTTCTTGATTAAAGGCCGAATAGGAACCCAAGCGATGGCTTTAATCGAGCCAAGCCAGCTCTTTTTCGACCTCCCAAAAGCTTTTGCCATCCCAAATTTTTGCTTTCAAGAATATCTCTCTTAATGTCTCCTCGTTAAGGGCTTCGATTTTGAATTCCTCGTAATCTATGAGATCCCCATTCGAATCTAGGATGTTCTCATAGACTTTATTATCAATGTTTTTAGCTTTCCACTTTCTGACCCAAAGATGCATTTCGTGCTTGTCATTAAAAGCTCCGTCTAAGAAATAAATATGGCCTTTGTAATAGATAGTGGCGTCCGCGTTCCACCATCCGGTGTCCAAGAATTGGCTGAGATTACCATTGATCATATCCGATATCCTCCAAATAGTATTTGTACTTTTCTTTCACTTCCTCACTAATGAACTCAGGGTCTTGGCGATCCAAGCCAGGCAAATAACGATGCATATGTCATATGCTATGCAATCTGTCGCCGTTGTTTAAATTCGGCTCAGGATGATATGCGATTTCGATGATCGGCA
Source organism: Caryophanales bacterium UBA782 (assembly GCA_002296455.1). Lineage (GTDB taxonomy): Bacteria > Bacillota_I > Bacilli_A > RFN20 > CAG-826 > UBA4951. Next base: position 17,544 of record DBJG01000049.1, read on the forward strand.
TATGATCCTCGCCATAAATCCTCATGGCGTGGAAAACGCCCCTTTTGTAAATGACGTAAATCGAATTTGGGGAACGAGAGTAATCTGGCATCGAACGGTTTCTCCCTATGCCTTCTATAACCTTTTCGCCATGAAGCAAGATATCAGTGGTTTCGTACTCTTCGTCCGTAATGCGCCCGTTCTTAGCAACAGATCCTCTTGATGACATATCAATTTACCTCCTCGCATCTAGTTCCATCCCAACTGAACAATCGCATTTGGTTTCTTTGAGATAACTGTTTTCTGCCACCAAAGGAATCTTCATAAGGAATTATACATACATCATCGGGGATCCCCACCATGTTTTGGCCGACGCATATCTGCCTTGAGTTAGGAAACCTTTTTCTTAGTTCCAAAAGGCCTTTGAAGAACATAGGCCTAACAAAGTTCATTGTTCACGCCAAGGGTAGATATGAAGAAAGTGGAGCCGTCTTTAAGACCAGCGAAACAAATATCGTAAGTATCCTCATCCACCCAGCCGACTGTTGGATAAACCCGAATTCCATAACTCTGAAGATGTCTTCCGAACCAGCGTGATTTTCCGACAGCTTGGATGATGGACCATTTGTTCATTCCCGGATGCATGCTGAAATCAAGTGATGTAGCCCCATAATATCCCGAAATTCTTTGAATGAATTTCATTGGATTCTCATATTCCTTTTCTAACGAATCGTCGAAAAGGAAGGAATGGACTATTTTACGCTCTCTGTCCACATCGCTTTTCGAAATGTTAGCGGGATTGATTAAAAACAAATCGCTTCCCAGCAAAGAAATAGGTAATTCCTCCTTTTCGATGAAAGGGATGTCAAAGATGTCCTTTCCCCAGCCAATCGGCTCAGGGCGCATAACGTTTGTAAATTTTTGTGTATTATAAATAGGCATAATATTAAAAGCCTCCTTTTGTTATTGAAGCGACCTTTGATATATAATCCCTATGGGTCCTGGGATTTTATTTCTCAAGGTCTTAGCCAAGGCACTGGCGGGTGTCTTGGCCTTTTTGTTATCCGTGAATTTTAGCGTATCTAGTTCTGGCGGCTGATTGAGTAACATGATATATCCTCCTTATCTTGTTTATAGAAAGCTCCTTGCACTGCTCATAAGGCATAAGAAGTTCTGAAGCGAAGGTGTCGGCCTGCCACTCTGGATCCTCGAATACTCTTGGCTTGGCAGGGGAAATCGTTCTCGAAAAAATCATTAAATTTAAAACTCTATGAAGAACAAAATGCCCTATTTCGTGGGCGATTGTGAAATTTGCTCTGCAATACCTTTTGCGAGTGGCTTGTTCGATGACGGATTCCTTGAAATAAATTGTGCCAGTCGTTATATCCGTCTTGGCTTCCTCCATTCTTTCAAAGGCAGAATCTTCATCAGGCAACACTGCGTAGTTGAATCTATATCTAGAGAGTTTAAAGATAAGAATGTCTAGCGCCTTAATCATATTGATGCTCTTATCATTGCTTGCCTCCAAAAGCTTCTCCCTTGTAAAATGAGCAACATTTCTTATATCTATAGTTTTCAGGGGTTTAGCTATTCTATTTGTCATCATCGCCTCCTAGATACCTCATAATCTTCTCGCACTCGTCCGGTGAAAGATCCTTTAGCTTCCTAGATAGTGTGAAGGCCAGCTGTCTTTTGCGGGCATATCGTTGAATGCAGAGATATGGAAATCTTGCTGGCTGAATTCGCTTCGGCCTTAACAAACTCTTCCTTTCTCTCCTTCGAAAGATGATAGGTTTCACTCAGCCTATCAACAAAGTCCGCAGGAATTTCGCGCGTTCCATTCTCAATAGCGGATAAATAAGACATAGATATTCCAAGTTTCTTGGACATTGAAGATAGGTTCTCGCCCTTGTCTATTCTAAGTTTCCTGATCTCCTTACCTAATTCTGTAATCATTTTTATCTCCTTTGTAACTGATATAACGCATAATCTAGAGGATTAATTCCACTTTTTTGTAGAGAATCTCTTCAAATACTAATATGTGATTAGAATTCTCGAACTGTAAATGAGGTTCTTGCACCGTAAATAAAGAGGTTGAGAACCGAAACCCCATATTCCTAAGAATCTTTAGTTTTGTTTCTTTCTTTACTAAGGCAAATTTCAAATACGAAACCATATTTATTTGTCCACATGGTTCATATAGGCTTCTCATGGCGGAAAGAAGGAAGAAGCGAACTCTTCGTTTCTTCCTTCTTTCTAGCGTATACTATGGGGGTGCTAACTCATTTAACGATCAATAACCTAGCGATCATCGAGAATATCGATACATCCTTCCAAGATGGATTCACTGTCTTAACGGGTGAAACCGGTGCTGGAAAAAGTCTTGTCATAGACTCCCTTTCTCTCTTATTGGGAGCGCGCGCCTCAAGCGAACTCATCCGCCAAGGAGAAGAGAAAGCGACCATTAAAGGTACTTTTCACTTGCAAAAACCCGCATTGGAAGCACTATTGACGCGCTTAGGCGTCAGTTGGAACGAAGGAAACGTTCTCATCGAAAGGACGATCGGAAGAAGCAGGAACTCCATCAAAGCGAATGGAACATCTATCACTTTAAGCGATTTGGAGAAAATCGCCCCCTATCTAGCGGACATTCATAGCCAGTTCGATTTCGAGAAAATCTTGAATCCTGAGAATTACCTTGGCATCATCGATGGATTCTCACGTGAGCTCATCGCAAATTATCATAAAGCGTATTTCTCCGCTTTAACCACATACAAAGCTAAAAGAGACGAATACGCCGCTTTAGTGGAAAACGAGCGAAAGCTCAACGAAAGCCGCGACTTTTATGAATATCAATATAAAGAATTGGAAGCGATGAATCTAAAGAGTGGCGAAGAGGAAGAAATTGCTTCAGCATTATCGCTCCTTCGAAATTACGACAAAATCTATTCTTTGGAAGAAGAAGCAAAAGAGATTATCGACGGGGACTTTTTGGACCATTATTACGACTTAAACAAAATTCTAGCAAAATTGTCTTCTTTTCAGCCCCAATACGCGGAAACGCAAAAAGTATTGGACGATCGCTATTATGAGCTCGTGGATACCCTTCAGAGTGTCAAAAAACAATTCGGTCGTGCCGATTACGATCCTTCTAAACTTGAAGAATTGGAAGAAAGAGAAAACGACATCGCCTCATTGAAACGGAAATATCGGAAAACCTTCCCTGAATTAATCGCGTATCGTGATGAACTCGCTTCGATGTTAAGCGAAGGCGCTTCTTTTGAAGAAGCAATCGCGGCAAAGAAAAAAGAAATGGATGATGCTTTTGTCGTCACGCTCGAGAAAGGGAAAGAATTATCTTTGTTAAGGCAAAGAAACGCCAAGTCCATAGAAGAAGAATTAGAAAAAAGCCTGTCCGATTTATTATTGAAGGCAAGATTCCAAATCTTGTTCTTGCCCGTGAACACAAATAATGAGAATTGCTTGCTCGATTCTGGCATCGACGTCGTCGATTTTTTAATCGAAACGAACGTCGGCGAAGGGCTAAAGAGCCTTAGCAAAGTCATTTCAGGAGGCGAAGCGAGCCGCATCATGCTCGCCTTTAAGGCGCTATTCATCAAAGCGAATCAAATCCCCACTGTCATTTTCGATGAAATTGATACAGGAATCAGTGGTGAAACCGCGCAAGCCGTCGCTAGGAAAATCCGTGAAATCTCCCTTTCTAGCCAAGTCATCGCGATTACCCACATGCCTCAAGTGGCTTCCTTAAGCGATCACCACATTCTTATCGAAAAAGAAATCAAAGGGAATCGCACCTTCTCTCATATGAAAGAATTAAACCTCGAAGAAAAAATCAAACAGGTCGCCTATCTCATCTCTGGCGATAAAATCACCGAAAAGCAACTCGAATACGCAAAAGAGATGGTTTTAGCGAAACGCGATTAACCAATCGTTTCTTCTTCATTCATCTCAATTTGTTTAGTCTCATCATTAGAGCCGTCATTGCCGATGGCTTTTTTCTCTTCATCATCAAATTCGATATTGGCCACTTTATTGAATTTCGTACCAATCTTTTCCACTGTCTTAGAGAAAGATTCGCTCTTCTTGGTCAAGGATTGAATGCCGCTATTGAGCGACTCCCAGCGCGGAATGAAACGTTCGAATTCTTTCCCTAGCGCGGCCAATTGCTGGTTGATTAGCGCGATATTCTTACTCTTCTTCGCATCGATTTGGATCACGCGGAAAGAAGCAAGAAGCGGCTGAAGGATGGTTGGCGATACCAAAACAACATGCTTTTTCTGAGCGAGTTCAAGCAAATCGGAGAATTCATTATGGATATAAGCGAACACGCCATCGTTCGGAATGAACATAAGCGCATTGGAAATCGTCTTTCCTTTGACAATGTATTTCGATGTTTCTTCGATACGTAATCTCGTCGCATTCTTAAAAGCGGCTTTCGCTTGAGCGATTTCACTATCCGTAAGATGTTTGCTGCTATCAAATAAGTCTTCATATCCCGTTAAAGAGAATTTGCTATCGATGCAAACAATTTGGTGATGCGCTTCTCCATCTAAGAAAACGACCGCGTCCGGTTTTAATGCGGGCTCATCTCCTCTAGAGGGTTCTAATATATATTGCGTGTCATATAAAACGCCCTTGCTTCCTTGAAAGAGATTATCAAGAAGCATCTCGAGTTGGAATTCACCATATTTGCCTTTTTGTTGATTATTTGACAAAACGTCTTTCAAAGAGGTGATTTCGCCTTGAAGGTTTTCAATATTTTTCTGCGCTTCTTGAACCATCCCAAGCTGTTTTTGAAGGCTAATCATGGATTCGGATGTTCCTTTGAAGCCGTCGCTCAAAGATTGATTCACCTTCTCATTGATGGTTTTCATGGACGCATCGATCTTCTGATTCATGACATTCATTTGCAATGTCATATTCTCTTGAATCGTCTTTTGGAATCCGTTCAATCGATTGGTGTCGCTATCCATAAGACCTTTCATCGATTTTTCCATATTGCTCATCTGCTCATTCGTCTTCGTCGTGATTTCGGAAAAACGCTGATTGATGGTTTGATTCATCGTTTTAATTTGCTCATTGAGATTCGTCGACATCGAACTTTGAAAATCATTAAGACGTTTCGTATCCGCATCTGATTGCTCTTTCATCGTCTTCACGATTTCCGTGATTTGCCCCTGCATCTTCGCATTGAGTTCCCCTTCCATTTTCAAAGAAAGGTTCTTCTCAAGATTATTCACCGCCATCTTGATCTCCGTCGCACTCTGAATCTGATTTTTCTCCAAATCCTTCGTGTCGAAAGTATTTTGGTTCGTCGTATTATCCATTTGCTTCTTTTGCCGAACTGCTAAAAAGACGCAGAGAATAATCATAGCAACGGCAACCACCAATGTAATGATTGAGACGATAAATATTTGTTTGTCCATAACGAACCCTCTTTCTCGTGTTTAAGGAACAACAAAAAGAAATCACTTAAACATTCAATCCATATTATAACCGATTCAGTGAGCTCGTCTTCAAAACACGATCGTTTTATCAAATATCGTTGCTAGAAAAGCAGTCCCAGATCACATCAGCGGAGCAGCCATGGTTCCAGTTGTCATCCCAACCAGTGGGTTTCTCCTTCGCGGCGCAATAGATCGTTTCGAGGGAGGAGCAGCCATAGAAGGCATATTCGCCGATGGAAATCACGCTATCGGGGATGAAAACAAAAACAAGGGAATCGCAGCCATAGAAGGCGTATTCGCCGATGGATATGACGGAATCGGGAATGACAACCGATTGAAGATATCTGCAACCATCAAAGGCGCGTTCCGGAATGGTAGTTACGCCTGATCCGAGGACGACTTTTTTGAGAGTCGATATGCTAGCGACTATACTTCGAAAAGGTACGGCATCAATATCACCGTTGATAGTAAGAGTATCGAGGGAGTCGCAAGCTTCGAAAACGCTGCTTCCGATGAATGTTATACCGCCACCGATGGTCACCGATTCGAGAGAGGAACAATCGCGGAAGGCGTTATCAAGGATGGAGGCGACGGAATCGGGGATGACAACGGATTCAAGGGAGGAACAGGCGAGGAAAGCATTCGATTCGATGGATTTGACACCATCGGGAATCACAAGGGAGCCTTTTTTGCCCTGAGGGCACAATATGAGCGTCTTGCCGTCCTTGGAGTACAGGACGCCATCGTTTGAGGAATATGTCTGATTGCCAACGGAAACCTCGATAGACTCGAGGGAGGAACAACCATCGAAGGCGGACGCGTCAATGGAGGTGACGCTATCGGG
>DBJG01000036.1:0-2203 GCA_002296455.1 Caryophanales bacterium UBA782
GTATCCTAGCGGTTTCGCTTATTTTTGTCAAAAATGGGAGCAGCGAATGAAAACGAGTATTTTTATTTTTCCTCCCATTCCGCATAGAATTCGTCCAAGAATTGTTTCATAAAAAGCATTCGTCCTTGCGCGATTTTTTTCGCCTTTTCCGTGTTGAGCATGCTTGGAATTAAAAGAAGTTTTTCGTAAAAATGGTTAATCGTGCTTCCTTGATGACTCCGATATGTTTTTTCATCCATATTGAGAAGTGGTTTTTCTATAGGGTCATACATTTTTCGATTCTTTGCCCCGCCATAAGCGAAAGCCCGGGCGATGCCGATTGCCCCAATCGCATCCAAACGGTCGGCGTCTTGCACGATTTTACCTTCGATCGAAGAAGGGATCACGCTATCAGAGGCGCGAAAAGACACTTCTTGGATAGCGTGAATGATTCTTCTTTCTTTCTCGATGGATAAACCGCATTGTCGTATGGCGTTTCTCGCATTCAGGTAGTTTTCCGTATGAAAAAGTTTGGGGTCATCAACGTCGTGAAGTAAAGAAGCAAAAAGGATGATTTCTTTATCGCATGTCTCTTCCTCCGCGATTTTCATCGCCATTCGATAAACGCGTAACGTATGATAAAAATCATGTCCAGTTGCATCGCTAGCAAATAGCTTTTTTACATAATGGGTGAGTGTTTCTACGACATTCATGATTATTCAAACTCGATTGTGGATGGTGGTTTGCTCGTAAAATCGTAAAGGACACGATTCACGCCTTCAATCTCATTCACCATTCTTTCGGAAATCTTACGCAAAAGAGGATAGGGGATTTCAAAAGGGGTTGCGGTCATGAAATCGATTGTATTGACAGCGCGAATCAATAACGCGTATTCGTAAGATCTTGCGTCTCCTTTAACGCCAACGCTTCGCATATTGCTTAACGCGGCGAAATACTGATTAGGCAAAGATGGCAAAGATGCTTTTTCAAGCTCGTCTCGCAAAATAAAATCCGCTTCTTGAACGATTTTGATTTTCTTTTCGGTCACCTCGCCGATGATACGTATCGCTAAGCCGGGCCCAGGAAAAGGCTGACGATACACGATGTTTCGCGATAACCCTAAGCGAAGACCGATTTCTCGCACTTCATCTTTGAACAAATTAGACAAAGGTTCCAAGACACCATCAAAATGAAGGGAATCGGGTAAGCCTCCGACATTGTGGTGACTTTTGATTTTTGCTCCGCCGCAAGTTCCGCTTTCAATTTTGTCTGGATAGATGGTACCTTGGGCAAGATAAGAAATCGGAGGTAAAGTATTTTTGGTTCTTTCGAAGACACGGATAAAGGTTGAGCCGATGATCCTTCGCTTTTCTTCTGGTTCAGTAACGCCTTTAAGCGCACTGAGAAATACTTTTTTCGCATCAACATATCGGAAATGAGAAACGAGTTTATCGTGACCGAAAACACGTAGAACCTCTTCACTTTCCCCTTTTCTTAATAAGCCATGATCGACGAAAATACAATATAGATGGTCGCCGATTGCTTTGGATAATATCGATGCGGTTACTGCCGAATCCACACCACCTGATAACGCACATAAGACATTACGCGAACCGACCCTTTCTCTGATTTCTTGGATTTTTGATTCAAGAAAAGAAGCGGGTTGCCAATTCTTTCCGCAACCACATATTTTGCATAAGAAATTGCCGATGATTTTATTCCCTTCTTCCGTCAAGGTCGTTTCGGGGTGAAACTGAACGCCGTAGATTGCCTTCTTTTCGTCCATAAATGCCGCGTTAGGGCAAGTTGCGGTGCGGATAATGGGGGTAAAAGATGGGGGTAATTCATCCACGATATCCTTATGTGACATAAGGGCGCGACTTTCTTTTCTTACGCCGAAAAGTAGCGAAGAAGAGGAAATGACTTCAATCTCTTTCTCTCCATATTCACCCTTGACGCCTTTTTTTACGTGTCCATGAAGCAAAGCGGCGATGAGCTGCGCCCCATAGCAGATGCCAAGAATTGGTTTTCCTAAAGAAAAAACATGGGGGTCAAGTGTCGGAGAATCTTCCTCATAAACACTATCGGGCCCTCCTGAAAAGACGATGCCTTTAATTGAGGCATCTTTGAGTTTCTCGATCGGAGTGGAATAGGGGAGCAATTCGCAATACACCTGAGTTTCGCGAATTCTTCGTGCGATGAGTTCGCTATATTGACCGCCGAA
>DBJG01000036.1:2270-9751 GCA_002296455.1 Caryophanales bacterium UBA782
TCCATCTTCTTGGGTCTTTCTATTTGATAATGCGCTTGATTTCTTTAACAATTTCGCGATTAATGGGAGGAACAAATTCTACATAGTCACCTTTTCCCTCCACTTGGAAAAGCGTGCAGTTTTGTCCTTTATACACGATTCGCGATTTGATTTTGATTTCTTTTTTCGCAATGATGAAATCCGCGCTTTGAAAATCGTTCAAGCAAGATTTCTCGTCTTTCCACACTTTTCGGATTTCCTTTTCATCCAGCAAGACATTGATAGGGCGGATGATTTTGTTGTCTTTTCGGACTTTCGGCGCGCCTTTATGAACAAGGCTCCCGGGGAAATAGGTTCCCCCTTTATCTTGACTTCGTAAGCGGAAACGAAGGATATTATCAACTTTTTCGTCTTCTCCAGGCGCGCTGAAATAATAGTCTTTCTCGTAATGGGTTTTTAATATTTCACTATGCGAGAGAAGATAACTCACCGCCTTTGGACTCGTAATGCCAAACCCATCTTTCGTGATAAAGAGTTCGCCTGAGCGGAGTTCTTCGAAGGACATGTTGTTATCTAAAATGACATCGGCGTTTTCTCTTGTTGGGAGAATTGTATTTTTATAGCTTGGAATAATGTAGCGGAAATATAGATGTGTGGTAAATGCGCTGTCTGCGCTTGTGGAGACTTTATCGCGGATAATTCTTCTTAAGAAGAGCGATTTCGCATTTCCATCGATGAAATTCGCGATATAAGGAATCTTTTTCATCTCATCCAGAAAAGATTTATCCAACGCATATATGCCTTCCACGATGATAATATCGTATTTCTTTCCATCGATTCGGCGCGAAGAACGGACCCGCTCACTTACGATTTTGGAGTATTTCTTTTCGTAAATCGTCTCATTATTGAATAATTTTTTTACATCCGATGCCGCTTCCTTTAAATGGTAGACAGTAGGCTCATCGAAATTGAGCAACGACCATTCCTTAGCAAGTCCTTTGATGAAACGTGGCAAATCACTAGAGGGAAGAAGATGTTCCACGGATTGAGCAATCTCCAAGAGACATTTTTCATTGTATTTTTCCTGGAAGGGGTACTTCAAAAGGATGGGCTTAATCTTTTTTTCAATTTCTAAAATGTTATCGATTTTTCCACCGAAAACGTTTTGATTCACTTTGTTAGGGATAATCGCGGAAAGACCATAATTGTATTGATCAAGTGAAATTGTGATGGATTTATGACCATGGTTTTTCATGATGCGATTCAGCGCCTCTGCGGAAAAAGACTTTCCCGAACTAGAAGCACCGGCGATGATAATCACCGCTTTTGGATGCGTCTCTAATGCCTCTTCGGCAAGATCAATGTTCGCGAAGCACCATTTATCGAGATGATGGAATGAGAATGCCATTCTTTAATGCTACTCTATTTTTGCCAAAAATCCTTCTCTAAATTGTAAAGAATTAATCAAAATGTGCTTTCTCGATTGCTTTCGAAAAGAAATTCTCTATCTTATATTAGACATATGGTTAAAAGTAAACATATGTTCAAAAAGAGGTTGATTATGTACAAAAATTCATTGCGGAGTGAGACGCTCATCAAAGAAGCCGTGGTGAGCCTTCTTAGTGAGAAAAAGGACTTGAATAAAATCACGGTGAGCGAGATTGTAGAGAAAGCGGGCATTAACCGTGGTACTTTCTATAATCATTATTCAGATATAAAAGATGTTCTCAATCAAATTGAAGACGAAATCATGGCGAGATTGATTCAGAAATGGAAGTCTTCGAATAACGAAGAGGGGCTATGCTTCGAAAATTTCATCCGTGCCCTTACGGATACATTCATCGAAAAGGAAGATGTGTGCAAAAAAATCATCAAAAATGTGCCACATTATGTTTTCGATGATTTAAAAAGGAAAGTGGGCGAAGTTTTTGCGGATTCTGCTTCTTTCCGCGCGATGAGGAAAGAAGAACGCGCCTTGATTTCCTTCATCTCCAACGGCATTTCCGGCGCCTATTTAGATTACTTTTTGGATAGAAGCGAATTCACGCTTCGCGAAATCGAGCAATATTCGGTAGCGCTTGTTCGCATTGTTTTCCATGAACGGATGCTACTTTCTCATTAATTCCGTCTTGCTTTTTCCTTTGTTCTTGGGAAAATGAGTGGCATGGCTTTATTAGCGAGTTACATTCTTCCGCATTGCCCTGTTGCGATTCCTGAAGTGGGACGAGGGCAAGAACGTGCACTTCCTCAAACCGAAGAAGGATTTGAAAAAGTCGCGAAGGAAATCGCTTCACTTCATCCAGATACAATCGTGATCGCTTCTCCGCACGCGGAATCCTATAGTGATTATTTTCAGATGGCGGATGGAGAGACAGCTACGGGCTCGCTCCAAGAATACGGCGCTCCGCAAATTCGTTTTCGTCTTCATTATGACGATGCGCTTAGGAAAACAATCGCTCAGCTTGCATCGGCACGTCAATTCCCTGCAGGTTATGATTCTTCTGAGGACCCTGTGCTTGACCACGGCACGATGGTGCCCCTCTATTTTATTAATCGTGAATATCAGAATTATAAAATCGTTCGCCTTGGTCTTAGCGGTCTTTCCTTATTCTCTCATTATAAAATGGGGATGATTATCGCGGATGCTGCTGCCAAAAGTGGGGAACGTGTTGTTTTTATCGCAAGCGGTGATATGTCACATTGCTTGAGCAAAGACGGAATCTATGGTTATCGAAGCGAAGGGGCTCGTTATGAAGAACTGCTTTCGAAAAGTTTGAAAACGGCTAATTTCGGCGATCTTCTTCGCATGGATAGGCGTATATCACATGCGCGAAAGAATGCGGACACCGCGCTTTTTCAATGCTTGCAGGAACCCTTGACCGAAAAGCGGTTCAAGCGACTTTTTATAGCCATGAAGCGCCTTTTGGAATCGGATATGGGATTTATGGATATGCTGTTCTTGGGGATGATGGATCAAGGGCCTTCGGCGAACTTTATCAATCCAAGGTTCTTTTTTCCATTCAAGAGAAAAAGGAAAAATCCGATGTCTATGTCAAGCTTGCCTATCTGACGCTCGATCAATATTTAAATCGAACCGAGGCAAAAAAGGCCGAGATACCTCTATTCATGATGGAGAATCAAAAAGGCATTATCATTTCGATTTATGAATTTGGCACTTTGCGTGCAAGATATGGGACGATTTTCCCTTCCGAAAGTAGTCTTGCCCAAGAAATCATTCAAAATACTGTGAAAGCGGCGAAAGATGATTCTTTTTTTGACCCAATTGAGGCGAAAGAGTTCCCATATTTGGACGTTCAAGTCGATGAGGTTTCTTTGGTTGAACCAATCGCAAACATTAGGCAATTGGACGTTGAAAAATACGGTGTCTATGTAAAAAGCAGGACCAAAAACGGTTTTGCTCTTCCTGGGGATCCTCTTATCACGAGCGAAGAAAAACAAGTTCGCGATGCGAAACGTAACGCGAAAATCGGTCGCGGCGAGAAGACCAATCTATTTCGCTTTGTCATTGTTCCTCACAAATAGAATTGGTAAGCTTGCTTACTCAATATGATTTTCACACTCTTCTGTATCTTAATATGTCATTGTATTTTGATACGAAGTGCTATAATGCACATATGTCGATTCAGCATTGGCCACAAAGATTCAAATACCATTATAAGAAATATCTTGCGATCTTTTTTGTTTCGCTCGCTATCGCTTTCATCACGGGAGACTTAATTCTCAGTTTTGTAAACATGATCCTTCAAGGAACTCAACCAGGACTGGGCATTGTTTCTAGCGTATTGAGCTTCGTGATTCTTATGGTTTCCTATGTCATGATTTTCAAAGGGAATATAGATGGAACCGGTTTTGCTTTTCAAGGGGTCCTTTCTTTCGTTTTCCTTCTTCTATTTAGCGAAATTTCCTCGATGCTACTGAATTCAATCGATTCTGGCATTTCTCTTATGACGTATTTCCGAAACGGCTCTTACGTATTAGGTTCCATTACTTTGGTTTCTTATCTACTTATCGTATTGCAAGTCGTTGCGGGCATTTTTTCTTACATTCGTCTCCGTCAATATATGCTTGGACGTTACGTATCAAGCCTTGGTGTGAAGATTTGGTTCATGATTTATTTCGGGTTATTCATTTTGGGCATAGGGGCGACCCTTGCGATCTTCTTTTTGAGTTTTCCTTCTAATGATTGGATAAAAGTATTTATCGCTTTGCTTGAACCAATCAGCGAGCTTTGTTGCGGCATCAGCTGCATCTTCACTGTTTTACGCATTTCCGATTAGTAATTCTTTGTAAGAATTAGTTTTCAGTGATACACTTAACGCTCGGAAGGGGAGTAGCGGTTTGCTCGACTCGTCAACACGCCTTCAATGGGCCGGGAAGAGCAGGGTTATCCCACGCAAGACCTTCTAGTATAATTTTCATTTGCTAGAAGGAGGATATTATGCACGAAAATCATTCGGCGAAAGAAACATTAGCGCTTTTGGGCGTTGATGAAACTACGGGTTTATCGGAAGAAGAAGCAAGCAAACGGTTGAGCCAATATGGTCCAAATCAGCTTGAGGAAGAAAAGAAGGAGAGCTGGTTTTTCATTTTCTTGGGTCAATTCAAAGATCCAATGATTTTTATTTTGCTTGGTGCGGCAATCGTTTCGCTAGTTTTGGGCATCTTAAGTGCCGTAAAGGAGGGAAACGGAATTCATTTTAAGGATTTTGCGGATGTGATAATCATCTTTGCCGTTATCTTTCTTAATGCGATCATAGGCACTGTGCAAGAAACGCGCGCAGAAAAATCCCTAGAAGCCTTAAAAAAATTATCTTCTCCCACTGCGACCGTCCGCCGCAATGGCGCTTTAGAAGAAATCAAAGCGGAAAATTTGGTGCCTGGCGACATCGTCATATTGGAAGAAGGAAGAACGGTGCCAGCGGATCTCCGCTTGATCAAGGGGTTTGCACTAAAAGCAAACGAATCCTCCCTAACAGGAGAATCCTTGCCAGTTGAAAAAGACCCCAACATCGTTTTAAGCGAAGAAGTAGGCATTGGCGACCGTGTGAATGTCGCTTATAGCAGTACCCCAATCGTGTACGGACGCGGAGAAGGCGTGGTCATTGCGACGGGGAAAAATACCGAAATTGGACGTATCGCGACGATGCTTTCGGGCGGAGAAGAAGAACTGACTCCACTACAAAAAAAGCTCAATCAATTATCGAAGTTTTTAGGCTATCTCACATTGGGCGTTGTCATCTTGATGCTTATCGTTTCCCTAACCTACGATGCGATTCGTGGGACGATTGCAAGCCAATGGGATGACGATTTGCTCGATGCGGTTGGTTTGGCGGTCGCGGCGATTCCAGAAGGACTCGCTGCTGTTGTTACCATCGTTTTAGCAAACGGCATGAGCAAGATGATTCGCGTGAATACGATCGTTCGTCGTCTTGCAAGCGTGGAGACGCTCGGCGGTGTTTCCTATATTTGCAGCGATAAAACCGGTACGCTTACGCAAAACAAAATGACTGTTGTTTCTTGCTATACGGATGGTCGTTTCTATGAGAAAAACGAAATTGACAACTCTCTCTCTTTCTTGGCGGAAGGCTTTGCTTTATGTAGCGATGCCAAAATCGAAAATGGAACGTATGGCGATCCTACCGAAGTCGCTCTTGTCATGATGGCAGATTCTTTGGGCATGAGCAAAGCGAGCCTTGAGCAAAAGAAACCACGCGTAAACGAGCTGCCTTTCGATAGCGTGCGCAAGATGATGTCTACGGCCCATCAAAAAGAAGATGGCACCTATTTGATTTATACAAAGGGTGCGATGGACCAAATCTTAAAACACTGTGAGTTCATCAATATTGATGGGAATGTTCGTCAAATTGAGACAAAGGATAAAGAAGATATTGAAAAGGCCGCGCAAAAGATGAGTGAAAGAGCGCTTCGTGTTTTAGCGCTTGCCTATAAAAAAGGTAGTAAGGAAATCGAGGAGGAAAACCTTGTTTTCGTTGGCTTGGTCGGAATGGTCGATCCGCCACGTCCAGAAGCCAAAAATGCGGTCGCAACACTTAAAAAGGCGGGTATTACAACGGTTATGATCACAGGAGACCATAAAGACACCGCCTTTGCAATTGCTCAAGAACTTGGCATTGCCCAAAGCAAAGAACAGTGTATGTCGGGGGACCAAATTGACGCTTGTTCCGAAGATGAATTAAAAGAAAAAGTCAAAACGGTTCGCGTTTTTGCGCGTGTTTCACCAGAGAATAAAGTCGCGATTGTCAAAGCAATTAAGGCGAATGGTTTTATTGCCGCGATGACGGGGGATGGTGTCAATGACGCGCCGAGCTTAAAGGCTGCTGATATCGGTATTGCCATGGGAATCACGGGAACCGATGTCGCGAAAGGCGCCGCGGATATGGTCCTCACCGATGACAATTTCGCTTCGATCGAAAAAGCGGTGGAAGAGGGACGTGGCATTTACGCAAATATCAAAAAGACGATTCTCTTCCTTCTTTCGAGCAACATTGGTGAAGTCGTATGCATGTTCATCGCAATCGCGATGGGCTTGCCCGCTCCATTAATCGCGATTCATTTGCTTTGGGTGAATCTTATCACCGATTCTTTGCCCGCAATCGCTTTAGGTAGCGACAAAAAGCCTGACGACATCATGGATGATAAACCGCGTGATCCGAAAGAATCGCTTTTCGCGCATGGTGGATACGCCGTCACGTTTGGCTATGGGGTTTTGATTGGACTAATCACCTTAATCGCCTTTTTGATTAAGCCATGGAACAACGGCTGCTTCACTCCAAGTGATATTAATGCCTATTTAAGCAGTTCTGAAGCGGCCTTAGAAGAATGCCAATCGATGGCTTTCTGCGTCCTTTCGATGGCGGAGCTATTCCATATGCTCGGAATGACAGACGCCAAACATTCCGTGTTCCGTGTATTCCGTGATAAGAATTTGCTCCTTTGGGTCGCTTTCTTCTTAGGATTTGCGCTCCAATTCATGGTTATCGAGACTCCAGGGCTCAATTCTTTCTTCAAGGTTTATACACTAAGTGACCACCCGATCGATTATCTTTATGTATTCGCGCTTGCTATCGCGCCACTTGTGGCTCATGAAATCGCAGTCCTTGTCCTTTTCGTTCGCAAGAAATTCGCGAAAGCGGAAAAAACACTTTAATCTAAACTTGTTAGATAAAGACAAAGGGTTTATATTATTCACGCTGCCGTCTTAGCTCAATTGGCAGAGCAACTGAATCGTAATCAGTAGGTTGGTGGTTCGATTCCGCTAGACGGCACCAGTGAAGTAAGATCCCTGAGAAAATAATCAGGGATTTTTTTGTATCATTGCATCGTTATTTTGAGACAATGAATTATACGTGTTCCATTTCCGATAATATTTTAATTTGCCCCTTGCTAGGGGAAACGGCCTTGCCTATAATATTCGAGCGCTACAAGCGCAGGGTTGGGTGCTTAGCTCAGCTGGGAGAGCA
>DBJG01000028.1 GCA_002296455.1 Caryophanales bacterium UBA782
TGGTCTTTAAAACAGCTTATTCAACAAGGCCTAGGCGGAGTCGTTGGAAAGATCACTTCCACCCCTGCTCGCCATCTTATGACTCTTTGCAACCAAATGGTCAATTTCTTAGGCATCATGCAAAACGAATGGGCAGGCGCGCAAGCATTCTCGAGTTTTGATACTTATCTCGCACCATTTGTTAAAGCGGACAATCTTGATTACAAGCAAGTGAAACAATGCATTCAAAGCTTTATTTATGGTGTTAACACTCCATCTCGCTGGGGAACGCAAGCACCATTTACTAACGTCACTTTGGACTGGACCGTTCCTGACGATATGGCCAATCTCCCAGCCTTGGTGGGCGGTCACGAGATGGACTTCACCTATGGCGATTGCAAAAAAGAGATGGCGATGATTAACAAAGCCTTCATCGAAGTCATGATCGAGGGCGACGCCAATGGTCGTGGATTCCAATACCCAATTCCAACTTATTCCATCACCCGTGATTTTGATTGGAGCGATACCGAAAATAATCGTCTCCTCTTCACAATGACTGCGAAGTACGGAACTCCTTATTTTTCTAACTACATCAACAGTGACATGAAACCAAGTGATGTTCGTTCCATGTGCTGCCGTTTGCGCCTTGATTTACGCGAACTTCGCAAAAAATCCGGCGGCTTCTTTGGAAGCGGCGAATCGACTGGCTCTATTGGCGTTGTGACTATCAACATGCCGCGTATTGCGTATTTAGCCACCGATAAAGCAGATTTCTACGCTCGGCTTGACCATATGATGGATATCGCTGCAAGAAGTTTAGACATCAAGCGCAAGACTGTTACCACTCTTCTTGACGCCGGCTTATATCCATACACCAAACATTATTTAGGCACCTTCCGCAACCACTTCTCCACGATTGGTCTCGTCGGCATGAACGAAGCTTGCCTCAATGCTCGCTGGATCAAAGAAGACCTTACGCATAAAGAAGCTCAAGACTTCACTACGGATGTCTTGAATCACATGAGAACGCGCTTAAGCGATTATCAGGAGAAATATGGCGACCTCTTCAATCTTGAAGCCACGCCAGCCGAATCTACCTCTTATCGTTTGGCCAAGCATGACCGTGAACGCTATCCAGACATCATCACTGCTGGTAAGGAAGGCGAGGTTCCTTATTACACCAATAGTTCCCATCTTCCTGTCGGCTTCACAAGCGATATCTTCAGTGCACTCGATATCGAAGATAAATTCCAAACCCTTTATACTTCTGGGACCGTTTTCCACGCTTTCCTCGGGCAACGTTTGCCAAACTGGGAGAGCTGTATGAAACTCGTCCGCAAAATCGCGGAAAATTATAAGCTTCCTTATTACACAATGTCCCCAACCTATTCCATCTGCGAAGACCATGGTTATCTTAATGGCGAAGTTTGGAAATGCCCGATCTGTGGGAAAGAAACGGAAGTGTATAGCCGTATTACAGGCTACTATCGTCCAGTCAAAAACTGGAATGCGGGGAAGAGTCAAGAATTCAAGGACCGCAAAACATATGATCCATCCACAAGCGTTTTCCATAATGGTGATGTCGATCATTCGTGCTGCAAAGAGCATGAACGTCACGTCTTGCAAGTGAAGGAACCAATGCTATTCACTTCTCCAACTTGCCCAAACTGCAAAATGGCGAAAATGCTTCTCGATAAAGAAGGCATCCATTACCAAAATATTGATGCCGTGACCAACAAAGAAACGACAATGGCCTTCGGCATTACGAAAGCCCCTACCCTCATCGTCCCAAACGGCGATAGCTACGACGTTTATGAGAACGCTTCTCTCATCCGTGGCTATATTGAGAAAGTCAAAGGTGGACATGTCGCCTGACATCATCATTGTCGGCGGAGGACCTGCTGCATTAACGGCAGGTCTTTATGCTCTTCGGGCAGGTAGAAGCGTCACCTTGCTCGAAAAAGAAGCGATTGGCGGGCAAATTGCCGACTCTCCCCGCGTTGAAAATTTTCCAAGTATCAAATCTATCAGCGGATTAGAGCTTTCTAACAACATGTTCGAACAATACACCGATTTAGGTGGAGGATTTGAGCTCGACGAAGTTCTTTCTATTCAAAAGAAAGACAATGGTTTTCATCTTCAAGGCCAATATGGCACATACGAGAGCAAAGCCGTGATTCTTGCCACAGGTGTCAAACATCGCCATTTAAATATTAAAGGTGAGGATCAGTATTTAGGACATGGCGTTTCTTATTGCGCTGTCTGCGATGGTGCTTTCTATACAAACAAAAACGTAACCGTCATTGGCGATGCCAATAGCGCACTTCAATACGCCATCATGCTCGCGAAAATATGCAATCACGTGAACGTTGTCACTCTCTTCGATCGCTTCTTCGCCGACGAAATCCTTGTCGATGCATTGCAAAAATTAGCAAACGTCACGATTTATCACAACATGAATTCCCTCGAATTCCTTGGTGATGGAATTTCGTTAAAATCCGTTCGTTATCAAAACACCAAAACCCAAGAAATATCCGAAATACCTGCCGAAGCCGCTTTTGTGGCGATTGGCCAAATTCCCGACAACGAACGCTTTGCAAATCTTGTTGATTTGAATCATGGTTTTATCATTGTTGACGATGATAAATGTACAAAAACGCCTGGCTTATTTGCAGCAGGAGACTGTGTCGACAAAAAAGTGCGTCAATTAACCACCGCTTGTGGGGATGGAGCGATTGCCGCCTTAAGTGCAAATCGTTATTTATTCACTTCAAAGTAATTATTCGTAACCACGCAAAGAAACAGATTCAATGTATTTATTAGCAATCGCCTTAAATAGGAGTGCTTTTTCTTTTGGCACTTCATGGAAGCCACGTTCAATGCAGTATTCACTATCGATATAACGTTGAAGGTAATAACGTTTCGCTCCTTCTAGCATTTGGCCGATTCTTTCGATATCGCCATTCGTGTGGAATTCATCGATGATTGTGGTTCTAAATTCGTAATCAACGACCCCATTAATCAAAAAGCGAATAGATTCTTCAATCTTAGACGTGTCCATCAATGGACGCCCACAAGTGACACCATATTTAGGAAGAGAATTCTTGATATCCATTGCAATGTAATCCACAAGATTCAAGTGAACCAAATCCATGAGCAAATCGGGATTGGTTCCGTTGCTATCGAGCTTAATCAAATAACCCAAACGTTTGATTTCTTGCATTTTCTCAAGGAGATCCGGCATAAGAGTCGGTTCTCCCCCCGTAATCACCACCGCGTCAATAACGCCTTTCCGACGTTCCAAATAATCAAGAACATCATCCCAGCGAATGATTGGGTTTTCTTTTGGCGTCAAAACAAGGCTGCTATTATGACAAAAAGGGCAGCGAAGATTGCACCCAGACGCGAATAATGTCGTCGCGATATGGTCATCGAAGTCCACCAGCGACAATTTTTCCCAACCGCTGAAATCCATATTAATCATTTTAGAATGGGGCGAAAAGATTGCAAAGAAAGAAAGAGGAAGGAATAATAATTGTCGGAACTTGGAGGTTCTATTGAAATGTTAGTAAATGCAACAAGAATGCTGAAACTCGCCCATGAAGGCCATTACGCCGTCGGACAATTCAACATCAACAACTTGGAATGGACAAAAGCCATCCTTCTCACCGCTCAAAAGCTCAATTCGCCTGTCATTTTAGGTGTCAGCGGCGGTGCTGGAAAATATATGACCGGCTTCAAGACCGTCGCCGCGATGGTCAAAGCCATGGATGAAAGCCTCGGCATCACTGTCCCTGTCGCCCTTCATCTTGACCATGGTACATACGACGCGGCAAAAGAATGCATTGCTGCCGGATTCACCTCAATCATGTTTGACGGCTCTTCTCTTCCATTTGACGAAAACATCGCAAAAACAAAAGAACTCGTTGCTTTAGCGCACGATAAAGGTCTATCTATTGAAGCCGAAGTTGGCGCGATTGGTGGAACAGAGGATGGCGTTACCGCGGATGGCGAAGTCGCCGATCCAAAAGAATGCAAAAAGATTGTTGACCTTGGCATCGACTTCCTCGCCGCTGGCATTGGCAACATCCACGGCATTTATCCGAAAGATTGGAAAGGTCTCCACTTCGATGCACTTGAAGCCATTAGCAAAGCCACTGACGGAATCCCACTCGTCTTACATGGCGGCACCGGAATTCCAGATGACCAAATCGTCCATGCCATCAAAAATGGCGTGAGCAAGATTAACGTTAACACGGATTGCCAACTCGTTTTTGCGCAAGCCACCATTGACTATTGCGCAAGCGGCAAAGCCAACCCAACCGCGGATAACTTAACCAAAGGTTATGACCCACGTAAGATTCTAAAACCAGGCTATGAAGCGATCTGCGCCAAAGTCGAAGAGAAGATGAAACTCTTTGGCAGCGTAGACAAAGCCTAATTACGATTCTTTCAAGAAAAAACCATCGCTTTATCGGAATGCCCTGCAATTACGGCAGGGCTTTTCATTTAAAACCGCCTAGGCCCCGGGAAGAGGGCGGACATCATTGCAAAGCCTTGCGGC
>DBJG01000068.1 GCA_002296455.1 Caryophanales bacterium UBA782
CATCGCGGAAATCGATTTCAAGATCAGGGCATTCTTTCATCAACGCATTTAACGCTTCATCCGCTTCTTCTTTCGTGACATCGCTTCCATAGCAAATTGTCGCGATGGCACTATCAGGCGTCACCATGTTTTTGACCAATGTGACAAGGGCGTCTTTTTTAGAAGGGACGCTACAAATGATGCCACGGCTATCTTTCATGCCCATATAGTAGCCTTTCGTCACGTGGACCCCTTCAATATCGGTATCGCGGATCGCATAGGTGACAGAACCGCTTTGAACCGTCTTAAGGGCGCTTTTCATTGCTTCAAAGTTTTCATCGGAATTGAGTTCTTGATTAAATTGCATTAAGGCTGCAAACCCTTGAGGAATCGTTTTTGAAGGGATAACGCGGGCACAAACCGGTGACTCATCGCTCACTTCGCAAGCTTGACTTGCCGCCATGACGATGTTGCTGTTATTGGGGAGAATGAAAACGTTTTTCGCGTGCACTTTTTCGATTGCAGATACAAAATCGCCGCTCGATGGATTCATGGTTTGCCCACCGCTTACGATTTCATCGACTCCGAGTTCTTTGAACATCTCGTCAAGGCCTTTGCCACTGCTCACGGCGATTAAACCGTATTCTTTGAGTGGTTCGCTATTCTTCGCTTTTCCGCGTGCAAGATTCGCTTCCATATCTGTGGCGGCGTCTCCATGCGCGATATTATCGTGCTCCTCAGACATATTTTCGATGGTGATCGAAACAAACTCACCATAGTTTTGGGCATAATTGAGCATGGAGCCAGGGTAAAGAGTGTGAACATGGACTTTCACGATATCATCGTCACGAGCAAGAACGAGGGATTTGCCATGCGAAGCAAGGAAATTCTGGAATTTCTTTTCGATGAAAGGCTTTTTCCCGTCTTCTGGCGAGCCCAAACGCAAAATGAATTGGGTGCAATATCCATATCCTTCTTCATCTTCGCTTAATTCCGCCCCGGCGTAACCTTTATTCGAACCACCCAATAGCGAAGTCATGGAAGAACCAGTAGAAACGCTGTCATTCATATCCGTTCTTTCAACGAATTCGCCTTTCGCGGCTTTAAGCATGCCTTCGATAACGACCGTAAGGCCAGCCCCACCGCTATCAACAACGCCGACTTCTTTGAGAATTGGAAGGAGGTCTGGAGTATGAGCGAGGGACTTTTTAGCCTCTTCGAACAAAACGGAGAGGGCTTTTTCGATACTGACTTCTTTTTTGCTCCCCTTCACAAAATCAAGAAGGGCGGCACTTGATTCGCGAATAACGGTAAGAATCGTGCCTTCCACAGGGCGCAGAACCGCTTTATAAGCGACTTCTTTCCCACGCACGAAAGCATGCGCGAGTTCTAAAGCGTCAAGGGAGCTCTCTCCTTCAAGCGCTTCGCCAAAGCCACGGAAAATTTGGCTTGTAATGACGCCGCTATTTCCGCGTGCCCCCATAAGAAGGCCTTTGGAAAAAGATTTTGCAATCATGTAGGCGTTATCGTCATTTTTGTTTTGAATCTCTTTTGCGCCACTCGTCAATGTAAGGTTCATGTTCATCCCTGTATCGCCATCTGGCACAGGGAAAACATTCAGCTGGTCAATGTCCGGATAATGGTTATAAAGATTGTTTGCCCCCGAAAGGAATAATTCCTTAAGTTTTTGTCCGTTGATTGTCTTCATTTTATTTTATCTCTTTGATGTCCACTACATAAACGTCTACTCGGTTAAAGGGTATTGAAAAAACCTTCGTTAGTTCATAAGAAACGCGTTTTTGCACTTCCGTGATGACTTCGGTGATCTTCACACCACTAGCAACATAAATATAGACACCGACTTGGTAGCCTTTTTTCTTGTCGCCTTTGATATAGACGCCTTTTGCATAATCGCTTCGCTTGAGCAAAGCGTTGATTTCGTCGGCCAAGGCGCTTTTTGGGGCAAGCCCCACCACGCCATAGCAATCCGCGACCGTGTCGCCAGCAACGCTAGCGATCGCGCTTAACGAGACGTTGATGCCCGAATAGGCTGTAATTTTTTCTTTTGCCATAAAAACTACGCTTATAAAATAAGCGCTTCTTATTATCGCACCCTCTCTAGAAGGATGCAAATAGAGTTCCTGGACTTAAAAAAGAGCCATTGAAAATGGCTCTTCACTTCTTTTCATTTGATTTGTTCTCTTCCTCATCGCGCACCGATTCTTTTACGATAGAGGCGATAGAGGCGATATTCGCGACGTTTTGTGGCAAGAAGATCTTTGTCGCTTTTCCATCGGCCACTTTGCTAAGAGCCTCATAGTAACGAAGCGTGAGTACTTCTTTAGAAGGGGAAGCTTCTTTTAAGGCACGCAAGCCATCCGCTTCGGCGTTACGCACCATGCGAATGCCATCCGCTTCCGCTTCTTTCATATCACGGAGGGATTGCGCTTGTCCTTCTGCAAGGAGGATCGCGGTCTGCTTTTGCGCGTCCGCGTTAAGAATCGCAGATTCTTTCTTTCCTTGTGCGATGAGAATCGCGCTTTGTTTTTCCCCTTCCGCAAGCAAAATCTTCTCACGCTTTTCTCTTTCGGCCCTCATTTGCCGTTCCATTGCTTCACGAATATCGGCAGGTGGCAAAATATTCTTCACTTCGACGCGATTGACTTTAATACCCCAAGGATCAGTGGCCTCATCGAGGATTTTCCTCATTTTGTCATTGATTGTGTCGCGAGAAGTCAACGTTTCATCAAGGTCTAAATCGCCGATAATGTTACGCAAAGTGGTCGCGCTTAAGTATTCGATCGCGCTGATTGGCTCGTTCACGCCATATGCGTAAAGTTTTGGATCGGTGACTGCAAAGAATACGACTGTATCAATCTGCATTGTGACGTTATCTTTAGTAATCACGCTTTGTGGAGGGAAATCCTTCACTTGCTCTTTCATGGAGATGCGATTCACGATTCGGTCAATGAACGGTACCAAAAAGTGAATGCCGACGCCCCACGTGCTATGGTAAGCGCCAAGCCTTTCGACAATGGCTTTTTCCGTTTGCTTGATGACACGGATGTTTGAGATAACAACGAGCATCAAAATGACGACGATGATACTAATGACGACGACAGCGATTACCCAACCTTGCATGTTTAATTCCCTCCTGATTCTTTTTGATCCATATTTTCATCACTTTTACCCACGATAAGTTTATTTCCACTAACGGCAAGAACCGTTACGATGGATCCTGTCTCTATTTTTTCGTTCTCTTTAGAGCCAATTGCAGTCCAAATCACATCATTTATTTTGACTTCGCCTTGATGGAGCAAGTCAATTCGCTTTATTAGCAGGCCTTTCTTTCCGACAATTGTGTCGATGTTACTATGCTGAATCTCTCGCCGCATATAGCGATGGACAAGAGGCCGAAGAAGACATAAAGTCGCTAGCGAGATGACTAAGAAAATAATGAGTTCAACCCACCAACTCACGCCGGGAATGAGGCTGATGATCAAAGCGAATAATGAACCAAGAGCAAACCAAATCGTCACCAAATCTGTGCCAAGCGCTTCAACAATGAGCATCAGCACGAATAATGAGAGCCAAATTGTCCACATCCACGTCTCCATTTATCGGACCTCCTTACTTAAGATAATCATAAGGTTATGATGTTCAAAATCAAATTTCGTTCCAAATTGTTTATATCGGCCTTCAAGATGAATCCCCGTTAATGCGATGATTTGATGAAGCAAAGCGCTTGAGCAAATTCGGCAAAAAGAAGGCCGTTCTTCAAGACGATACATACAATCGGCGTCAATATCGCCACGCGTCGCGAATTCTTTGCTTAAGGGTTCGATAACGATATTGCGCTCATCATTAATCCCTACGCGAACACGATAACAGTTTCGAAGGTAACTAGAGGCGCACATATTAAGGGTGATATATGAGGAATAGATCGTCGCAACGCCTTCTTCACTATTTTTATTGCTTAACCAGTTGATATCAGACATATCGTTTTCCCTTCATACATGATTATACATAGAAATACATAATAAACGCAAATAAAAAGGGGTCTTGTTGACCCATGATCCGCCATAAAAGAAAAAGCCCGGCAGCGTGCTATTCTTGCCCCCGAAGGAACTACCTTCACCACTGCGGTGCTTAACTTCTGTGTTCGGGATGGGAACAGGTGTGCCCACCGCGTCATTACCACCAGACTTTTTCTAGAGACATACTTATTGTTCTCTGAAAACTGGATATTATCAAGCACATGTTCATTCCGATTTGTAAAATTCTTGCGCGACTTAGCTTACTCTTTCTCTTTAGATAGAAAATAGTGAAATTAAGTCCTCGTTCTATTAGTATCAGTCTCCTGAACGCATTGCTGCGCTTACAGATCTGACCTATCAACCTCTTAACATTAGAGGGAACTTACTTCTTTCGAATGGGAAGTCTCATCTTAGGAATAGCTTCACGCTTAGATGCTTTCAGCGTTTATCCCATCCGCACATCGCTACCCTGCTGTGCCGCTGGCGCGACAACAGGTGCACCATAGGTGCGTCCACTT
>DBJG01000001.1 GCA_002296455.1 Caryophanales bacterium UBA782
ATTTGCGTTTTTTCATTAAAGCCGTACGATACTTCCATCAAACAGTACATTGTGAATGAAAGTGTGCTTGCGAAACTCACGAATACGCGTTCTCCAGAAGGAATTGTTGCTCTTTGCAAAAAGAAAGAGGAAAAACCTTTTTCTTCGTCTCGCATTATGATGCTTGACGGCGTGCAAGACCCAGGGAATGTCGGCACGATTCTTCGGGGTGCTCTTGCTTTCGGCTTCCATGACGTTATTTTGGGAGAAAAATGTGCTTCGGCATATTCGGATAAAGCCCTCATGGCGGGACAAGGCGCTATTTTCGGGCTCAATATCCACAAAAGCGATTCTCTTGCTTCGAGTATAAACGCACTTCAGAAAGCGAATTATGAGATTATTGGAACTTCTTTAGAAAGTTCGCTTCCTCTTTCTCGACTTAAAGAACAAAAATTCGATAAAATCGCGATTGTCGTTGGAAACGAAGGACAAGGAGTGCGCAAAGAAATCCTCCAATTAGTAAATCAAAACGTTCGCATTGAGATGGAAGGGATCGATTCTCTTAACGTTGCGATGGCCGCTTCGATTTTGATGTATGAATATCGTTCTCTCACAAAGTGAGTTTTGCTTTAACTTTTCGCTTATCTCTTCTAGAATATTCCTGTTCGTTGAAGAGAAAGAGTAATCGCATCACTTCTGCATAGGGAGAAACTGATAGTGGAACGGTTTCCTGAAGCGCGACGAAAGTTCGTCTCGGAGAACGAAGGTGAGAACCTTCCCTTTGTCCAGGTTATGGCTATAGTGCGATGGCTAAAAAGCCATCGAATAGGGATGGCACCGTGGCGATAAGCCACTCCCGTGTCGCCTTTTTTATTTTGGAGGTCTTTATGGAAGAAACAAATCGATTAGAATCGATTCGCGAATCGGCCTTGAACGAAATCGAATCCGCGCAAGATGAAACCGTTCTTGAGAAAATTAGGAATACCTATTTGGCGAAGAAAAGTGAATTGAACGCACTCATGGGATTAATGAAAACGTTAACGCCGGAGAATAAGGCCATTTTTGGTAAAACAATTAACGATGTCCGTAACGCAATAATGGAACACTACGAAGCGAAAAAGAAAGAAATTAACGATAAAATCCTCGCCGAAAAACTTGCGCGCGAGTCTATCGATATTTCTCTTCCTGGTCGCACCCATCAGCTCGGTTCTGTTAACCCGATTTATGAAATCGTCGATGAAATGATTTCGATTTTCGTCAATATGGGTTTTGAAGTGAAAGAAGGAAGAGACATCGAAACCGATCACTTTAATTTCGAACTCTTAAACGTTCCAAAAGATCACCCAGCACGTGATATGCAAGATACCTTTTATATCACGGATTCTTTATTGCTAAGAACGCAGACCTCCGCTTCTCAAGCGCATGCGATGCTTGAAAAGGCAGAAAAGGGGCCAATCAAGATGATTTGTCCTGGGAAATGCTATCGCCGTGATGACGACGACATGACCCATAGCCACGAATTCAATCAAATTGAAGGGCTTGTCGTTGGGAAAAACGTTTCGATGGCGGATTTAAAAGGAACGTTAGAACTGTTCGTGAAGAAAATGTTCGGGGAAAAGAGGGAAATTCGTATGAGAAGTTCCTATTTCCCATTCACCGAACCAAGCGTCGAAGTCGATGTGAGCTGCGCAAAATGCGGTGGAAAAGGGTGCGATATGTGCAAAGGCACCGGTTGGATTGAGATACTAGGCGCAGGCGAAGTGCATCCCCATGTTTTGGAGATGTGCGGGTATGACCCAAAGGTTTATAGCGGATTTGCTTTCGGCGTCGGCGTGGAACGGCTTGCAATCCTCCGATACGGAATCGACGATATTCGCCGTCTATATCAAAATGACCTTCGATTCCTCAGACCATTCATCGAGAAATAAGGAGCAACCAATATGAAAGTTTCATTAAAATGGCTCAATCAATACGTCAAAATCGACGATATCGATCCAAAAGAGATTGCGAATAAATTGACCTTCGCTGGCGTAGAGGTGGAAAGCATTGATAAACTCGCTTCCGCTTCGGGGCTTGTCATTGGGAAAATTCTCACTTGTGTCCCCCATCCTGATAGCGACCATCTTCATATCTTAAATGTGGATGAAGGCGATAAATACGGGGTTCACCAAATTGTTTGCGGCGCTCCAAATGCGCGAGTTGGCCTTAAGGTTATCGTAGCTAGAGAAGGCGCTGTTTTGCCAAAGCTCACCATTGCGAAAGGCAAGATTAGAGGCGTGGAAAGTGACGGCATGTGCTGCGCTTTATACGAACTTGGTGTGGATAAAAAGTATCTTTCTGAAGCGCAATGTAACGGCATTGAAGAACTTCCGGAAGATGCGCCCATCGGTAACGAAAACCCATTAGGGTACCTTGGCTATGACGATACAATTTTAGACTTGTCCTTACTCGCGAACCGAAGTGATTTGAATGCGATGGAGAATGTCGCTTTAGAAGTAAGCACTTTGTTCCGCCGTCCTGTCAAATTAGAAGACAAAAAAATCGATCCTTCCTATATAAAAGAAGAAGAATTCAAAGTTGGAAGCGAAACGGAAAAGTGTCCTAGTTTCTCCGCTCGTATTGTTCGAAGTCTCAAGGTCGCGCC
>DBJG01000020.1:0-570 GCA_002296455.1 Caryophanales bacterium UBA782
TCTTGGGCAAGTTATGATTTTGTTTATGCAGGATACGGTTCTAGCGGCGTAGATGCTCACACTTACATTCACGAAGCCGGTCATCTTCTCGGCCTTGGCGATTATTATGTTTCGAAGACGGACGATTCTATCAAAGCAAACTATTCCCCGGTGGGCGGAGTGGATATGATGGATGCTAATATCATCGATCACAATTCTTTTTCCAAACTGGCTTTAGGTTGGATCGAGCCAACGGTGTGCCTTTCTTCTGGTGCCTTTTCGCTAAAGCCATACGAAAGCAGTGGAGACTGTTTACTTATCCCAACAGATTCTGGGTGGAATGGAACCCCTTTCGATGAATATATGCTCCTTGAGTTTTACACTCCGGACGGTTTGAATGAAAAAGATAGTCTCAGTGCTTACCCAGGAAATTTTCATAAAGTAAAAGGTTTCTCCACAAAAGGAATTCGCATATTTCATGTTGATGCGAGGATGACAGCGATTTCTATTAGCGCTTCTGCCCATTATGTGAATTCCGTGAGTCAGAGTTCTAATATCTCAACTTTCCTCGCCCACAATAACAGCAGCGCA
>DBJG01000020.1:629-3645 GCA_002296455.1 Caryophanales bacterium UBA782
CGCATATAACTTGTTGAATCCGGAATACCGGTTAATTCAATTAATGGATAAAGCAGGGAAACGCAATTTTGATATGGATAATGACCGCAAAAGCAGCAATGCTTCTGTTTCTTCTATGGCTTATGCTGATAGTTCTTGTTTGTTTACTGAAGGCGATTCATTTTCTCTCCTTGATTACAAAGACAGTTTCCCCAATTATCGGTATCACTCGAAAATAGAAATGAACAACCACTCAACGTTTTCTAAAAAGGTTACGATCACTTCTCTTGACCAAGAAAACGCGACAATCTCTGTTTCCTAAATAAAGGAAGGGGTAATCCTTTCGTTCTATTGCTTGCTGCTATTCGCTTATCTGCTCCTAGGGCGACTAACTGGTGAATAAATGTGAACAGTGAGCAGGCACGAGCGATACATATTAATGAAGGCCGTGACAAAACGTCATAAGGGAAATATGGGCAAGGGAATGAAAACAAACTATGTCCTAGATGGCTGGAAACAAGGAAAACTAGCGAGGTTGTTATTATAAGAATAATCTTTATAATTACAATCGCTCCGTTTTTATGCACAATGTTTTTGAACTTCTATTAAACGATTATTTAGCAAAGCCAGACGAAATCCTCTTTGTGGATTCGGAGAATGAAATCTCCGTTAGAGATGCTTTTCTTTCTTCTTGCGGAATTGCATCTTCCCTTATAAAAAAAGGGGTAGAGAATTCTCCAATCTTGGTTTTCGTAGATCGTTCTATGAAAGCCTTGATTTCTTTCTTTGGCATTGCTCTAAGCCATAATTATTATTTGCCGCTTGACGAAAACATTCCGGAAGAAAAGTTAGAGCAAATCTTAATAGACTCCCACGCGAAAGCCTATTTCGCTTTCCATAATAGGGAGATTCCCGCTCTTACTAAGCTTGATTTTGACTCTGCTATCAAAGAGACTCTTTCCAAAGAAAAAATGGATAGTCTCCTTTCTTCTAGCAAAAAAGATTCTCCTTTATATTTGATGTTCACATCAGGTTCTACGGGGAAACCTAAAGGGGTCTTAAAATCCCACGATAACATCTTTTCTTTCGTGGAGAATTTTTCCGACACTTTCCCATTCATTGAAAATGGGCAAAGAATCATGAACCAAACCCCATTTTTCTTTGATGCGTCGAGCAAAGATATCTATTTAACTTTGAAATATCAAGGAACCCTTTATATTCCAGATAAGAATTCTTTTGCTCTCCCTCAAATTACCATCGAATATTTGAATCGAAACAAAATTACGATGATTTCCTGGGTTCCGTCCGCTTTAACGTTAATTGCTAAATTAAGAACTCTTGATTTTATGAAACCAGAGTTTTTGAAATACGTTTTCTTTGTGGGCGAGGTTTTTCAGCCAAAATACCTGAATATGTGGATTCGCTCTTTGGCGAACACTCGTTTCTTCAATATCTATGGGTCAACTGAGTTAGCGGGGGTTGCTCTCTACTATGAAGTCACTCATGAAATAAACGAAGGGGAGCCCTTACCGATAGGGGGGCCTCTTAAGAACAACAAAGTATTCTTGGACAATGGGGAAATCGTGATTTCTTCTAAACAAATCGCCACGGGATATATCAACGACCCTGAAAAGAATAAGATGACTTTCCGCACAAACGCGGATGGAAAGAAGCTTCTCTATACGGGTGACTACGCCTATCTAGATAAGGATGGAAATTTCGTCTTTTCTTCTCGCAAAGATTTCCAAATCAAGCATCTAGGGTATCGAATCGAACTTCAAGAGATTGATACCTTGCTCACGTCTTTAGAATATATCGATTCTTGCTGCGCGCTCTTTGATAAAGAGAAAGACAAGATCGTTCTTTTTGCTACGTTAAATCAAGAGATTGCGAATCCAATCAAACTGATTTTGGCGGATGCAAAGAGGAAGCTGCAGTTCTATATGATTCCCAACAAAGTCATCATATTGGAACGCATGCCTATGAACGCAAATGGTAAAATTGATAGAATCAAATTGGGTGATTACTTAAAGGGGTAATACATATGGATGAAATTAAACAACAAGTACTAGACATTCTATCCGAAATCAAACCAGATGTGGATGATTTCGAATCTATCCAAGAATTGGTGCACGGAGGAACGCTTGATTCCTTAAATATCGTCATGCTCGTAGGTGAACTCTCGGACACGTTTGATATCAGCATTCCGCCTCAAGAAATCTCTTATGAGAATTTTGATACGGTGGATGGCCTGGTGAATATGGTCAAACGCTTGCAAGACTAGTTTTAAAAATGTTTGGCTTCAATCTCAAAATCAATTCTTATTACTTTTTACTTTTTTTAGCGGCATCGCTTCTTTTATATTGGCTTTGCCCTAAGAAGCGTCGCCACATCCCTCTTCTTGTGGAAAGCGTTGTTTTCTTGCTGCTGGTGGATTGGAAATCCATCTTCTTCATTCTTTTTAGCACGATCGTGGTTTATCTTTCCGCCTATTTTATTGATAAAAACACTAAAAGACAGAAAGAATACATTGCCCTTCACAAAGAAGAGATGACTCTCGAAGAAAAAAAGTCCTATAAAGCCAAGAATAAACGCATCCGTAAGAGTTTGCTACTTTTTGGCATCCTTGCCGTAGTCATCTTATTGGGCGTGATGAAATACTTAAATTTCCTTCTAGGAACCGTACAATCCATTATCCAATTGTGTGGAGGAAGCTTTGCTTTTGAATTGAAAGGGTGGTTCCTTCCTGTTGGCATTTCTTTCTATACTTTTCAGGCTATTGGTTATTTAGTTGATGTTTATTGGGGAAAATACGATGCGGAGAGCAACCCTTTCCGTTTTGCTCTTTTTATGTTCTATTTCCCTAAGCTTCTACAGGGGCCAATCGTTCGTTATGACGAGATGAAAGACGCTCTTTTCGGAGAGAAAACCCTGACCTACGATAACTTCACAAATGGCATGAAACGCATGGCTTTTGGGTATCTAAAGAAAATGGTTGTGGCGGATGTCTTGATGGTTTTCTTGAAATTTGCCTTTG
>DBJG01000020.1:3719-6965 GCA_002296455.1 Caryophanales bacterium UBA782
TGGCGGTGGTCCTATATTTTATTCAAGACTATTCCGATTTCTCAGGCTATATGGATATCGCAATTGGTGCATCCATGGCTTTTGGGATTGCTCTTCCAGAGAACTTCAATCGCCCTTATTTTGCTAGAAGCATCGATGAGTATTGGCGTAGATGGCATATGACCTTAGGAACGTGGTTCAAGGATTATATTTTCTATCCTCTTTCTACCAGCCGCTTCTCTCTTGGGATTGGAAAATTCTTCAAGAAATTCTCCAAAACATTAGGGCAAAAGATGCCTGCCGTCTTTGGCTTAATCGTGGTTTGGCTTTTAACGGGCCTTTGGCATGGCGCTAGCTGGAATTATGTCCTTTGGGGAGGATATTATGGGGGCATTATTATCGTTTCCATTTTCCTCGATCCATTGAAGAACTGGTTCTATGAGAAAACACAGATTTCTCGTAATAACGTCTTCATTCAGATTTGGCAACATATTTTGACCTTATTCCTTCTTGCCTTTGGAAAGATTTTGTTCATGTGCAATGATTTGCCTTCCTCTTGGCAAATGTTCACTCAATGTTTCGATTGGAGGAATCTTTCTCTTCAAAACATCTGGAATCAAGTTGGCAGCAGCTCCTTTTTCACAGCAATCTGTTGTTTCATCCCCGTCTTTATCGTGGATTTGATTCAAGAGATTTGGCCGAAAACCACTTTCCTTTCCAAGTTTAATCGTTTACCTATTTATGTGCGCTGGCCATTTTTAATCGCTCTTGTGGCGCTCGTTGTTTGGTTTGGATGGTATGGAAAAGGCCTACCTCATTTCGATTTCGGCTATACCCAGTTTTAGGAGAATCGCGATATGAAAGTCAAAAACGTTGTCAAATGTGTTCTCTTCCCCGTCTTGTTATCTATGACGTTAGGCTTAATGAACCATTATGTTTTTAGTCGTCAACCCTTTACGGAAAACTCCGTGACAAACTACGTCAAAGAGGAGGAGAATTCCCTAGATGGAACTTTCTTAGGCTCTTCGACGGTATGGTACGGAATTATTCCGACGGAGATTTGGAAACAGTCTGGTTTAACCTCTCGTGTTATCGCTAAGGCTCCATTTCATCCGGGATTAAATTTAGATACTTTGGAATTTGTCTATAGGAAGCAAGAAAAAAGCTTAAAGTTCGTTTATGTCGATTTGGTGAGCTATTTCACCCTTAGCGATGATAATGTCCACGATTTCTTGGTGGATTATTATTATTCCTTCCCTCGTGATAGCGAGGAAAGACGTAATCTTATCTATAAGTACCCCTTTTTGGAATCTTATCAAGAGGAAAATCGTGACTTGGATGAAAAACTATTTGAAGGACATAACGATTACCGAAGAAACGATTTTTGGCAAACCTTCGCTAACGAAGATCGAAACTTCACCAAAGGTTTTTATCCCCAAAACTATGGGTATGCCTGCGATAAACTTGCTATACCTGATTGTGAGCCAATCTCTTTAAAAACGAAGAATCCAGATGGGTTTAAATATCTTTTTGACGTTCTTTCTTTTGCGGATAAACACCCTGAAACAAAATTCATTTTTGCGCGGACGGCAAGGAAGCTTTGCGATCAGGAGGAGACCGAAGTCGATACATTCGTTTTCAAATGGGTTCAAAACTATATTAAAAACGAAAGGCCGAAAGAAGTGAAAGGGGCAAGGACGGATTATATCGTCAAAGATTTTGCCCTAGACGCGGATGAAATCGGGATTGATGAAAAGACCGACCTTAGAGACCCCGCCCATCTGAATGTCAGAGGCGCCATTAAGAACACGAAATATCTTTCTAAGTTCCTAAAAGAGAATATTGATGTTTCCAAAATCAAACATTCTGAGAAAGTGGAAGAAGACTTTGAAAACTGCTATAAAAAAACCGAAGAATACTTGAAACATATCTTAAAAAACAACATTAGGCATTGATAAAGCGCAATCAACATTGACATCGTTTTGCTTAATGTCACAATGACGCCTTTCGCTCTATTGTCTTGAAACCATTTCCATGAGTGAGTAATATTATTTCGTTTCACGAAAAGGACGTATTTATGAAAAAGAAATTGAATTTGTTTGCGACATTTGGCTTCCTCGGTGTTTTGTTCACCATTGCTGCCTTCTTATTCCCGATTGGTACTGGTGTTGTTTGGGCGACCGCTCAAGCCGGTAATAGCTATAATGCTGGCTATGATTTCGTCTTCGGCAATGATGCAAGTCAGATTGTTGCGAGTGGCTATTACATTTGTGCTTTCTCTTTATTAATCATCGCCGTTGTGTTCCAAATTCTTGGCACTGTCTTCACTTTGCCAAACCCAGATGCAAGCCATAAGTTTTCCGGATTCCTACATTTGGTCTCCGCGATTGCTTTGGTTGTTGTTGCTCTTTTCTTCTTCCTCGGTGCGAAGCTCACACCTACTCCAAATGAGTCTTACGTTCCTTCTTTGGGCTATGGTTTTATCGCCGCTGGCGCTGCTGCAGCCGCTAGTGCGGTTTCCTCTCTTACGACCTTCCTCGTCTCTTTAAAGAAATAACAAAAGTCAAACATGAAAGCCGCGGTTCTCCCCGGCTTTTTATATTCAATTTCTTAAGTCAATAATATATAAATGGAAAAAACGAATGTGATGCGTCTATTAGACGTGAGTAAAATCGAATACACTCCCCACGAATATGATGAAACGATTGTTGATGGATTACACGTCGCTTCTACGCTTAAAGAGGATCCTGAATGCGTTTTCAAAAGCCTTGTCTGTGAAGATGGACATCATCATCATTTCATCTTCGAGGTCCCGGTTGACCGTGAATTAAATTTAAAAAAAGCCGCGAAAGCGTGTGGCGCTAAAAGTATTACGCTAATTAAGCAAAAAGAGCTTCTTCCGTTAACGGGGTATGTTCATGGTGGCTGTAGCCCCATCGGACTTAAAAAACCGATGCCTGTCTATATTGATGAAACGGCGCAACTTTTCGATACAGTTTTCATCTCAGCAGGCAAAAAGGGTTACCAGGTCGAACTTTCTCCAATCGATTTGGCAGATTTCGTTCAAGGCAAATTTGTCCCTCTTGCTGATTAGTTTTCCCTCTTTTTGGTAAATCGCTCTTTTTTTGACTATAAGAAGAGTGAGGGCCAAAAATGTTGAATGAAGTTATCGAAGAGTTTGTTTCGTGGTACGAATCGTTAATAGAAGGGGCGCTTGATCCTTTTCGGCGTGAAATGAGTGGGGACTATGTTGAAAGGAAAATAGGT
>DBJG01000051.1:0-1622 GCA_002296455.1 Caryophanales bacterium UBA782
ACGTTATTTTTCACCATTATTATTTAGTAAAAGCGCCTAGTTATCATACACGTGATGAGAAACGTGGTTTCTCTCACGTTGAAGAAATGTTCCGCGTTTTGAATCTTCCTTTTATTGACTGCTTAGAAAAAACAAAAGACGTCAAACAGGCTGATTTGAACTACGCGGAACGCCAGCATATTGGTGAAGCTATTTGCTTGAAGAAACCCATCACACTTGCCGGGAAAAAACTTTTGTTTGTTGATGATGTTGTGACAAGCGGGTCAACGGCGATTGCTGCGGCAAAATTGCTTTACAAGCAAGGAGCAAAGCGAGTCAAGATTCTTTCTATGGCACATACTCACTTGTCGTAATTGCTTACAATTACGTGTAATGGTAGAATTCTAAAGATTTTCGTTTGAGGTAACAAAATGGGAAATTTTATTGAAAAACTATTCCGGCTTGAGGAAAGGGAAGTCAATAAATACGCAAGAGAAGCTGAACACGTTCTTGCGTATGATGAATCGATGGGTAAATTAACTGACGAGGAACTCATCGCGAAGACCAAAGAATTCCAAGACAGGTTAAAGAACGGCGAGTCCTTGGAGTCAATTAAATATGAAGCGTTTGCCGTTTGCCGTGAAGCCGCATGGCGCGTTTTAAAACAAAAGCCTTTCAAAGTTCAGATCATGGGCGCTCTTGTTTTGAATAATGGTGACATCGCTGAAATGAGAACAGGCGAAGGAAAAACTCTTACCGCAACGATGGCTGTTTATCTAAATGCACTTACGGGAAAAGGCGTCCACGTTGTCACCGTTAACGAATACCTTGCCGAGCGTGATGCGGAATGGATGGGCCAGATTTATCGTTGGCTAGGCCTTACCGTCGGTGTGAACCTCGCACGTAAAAGCCCAGAAGAAAAGCGCGCAGCGTATGCTTGCGACATCACTTATACAACGAACTCTGAATTGGGCTTTGACTATCTTCGCGACAATATGGCACCAAATCTCCAAGGCCGCGTTTTACGTGGGCTTGAATTCACTATTGTAGATGAAGCCGACTCGATTTTAATCGATGAATCGCGCACCCCTCTTATTATCTCGGGCGGAAGCCGCGCTCCTGCGAGTCAATATCAAGTCGCCGACCGTTTTGTCAAATATCTCAAAAAAGACATTGATTACGAAATCGATGTGAAAGATAAGACGTGCTCTTTGACCGACTCTGGTAACGAAAAAGCTGAAAGAATGTTTGGCATCCGCAATCTCTATGATCCAGAAAACCAAGATCTTGTGCATCGTATCCACCAAGCTCTTAAAGCAAACTATATCATGGCTAGAGACGTCGAATACATGGTGGACAAGAACCGCCAGATTCAATTGATTGACCAGTTTACTGGCCGTATTATGCCAGGTCGTGAATACAACGATGGCTTACAACAAGCAATTCAAGCCAAAGAGGGCGTCGAAATCAAACAGGAAACTACCGTCATGGCGACGATTACCTATCAGAATTTCTTCCGCCTTTACCATAAGCTATCGGGAATGACTGGCACGGCGAAAACAGAAGAAGAGGAATTCAACACCATTTACAATATGAAATGCGTTATTATTCCTCCAAATCGCCCTGTTCAAAGAATTGATGAC
>DBJG01000051.1:1677-4478 GCA_002296455.1 Caryophanales bacterium UBA782
GATGACACGGATTTGATTTTCGCAACTCATTCCGCAAAACTCAAAGCGCTTGTTAGAGACGTAAAAGCGCGTCACGAAAAAGGGCAGCCAATATTGATTGGTACTGTTTCCGTCGAAAGCAACGAAGAAATCTCAAAACTTCTTACCGAAGCAGGGGTTCCTCACGAAGTTCTTAATGCGAAGAACCAAGCCCGAGAAGCCGAAATCATTTCTCACGCTGGCGAAAAAGGCGCTGTCACTTTGGCGACAAACATGGCGGGCCGTGGAACCGATATTAAGCTTGGTCCTGGCGTGAAAGAATTGGGCGGCTTATGCGTTTTCGGAACTGAGCGCCATGAATCACGACGTATCGATAACCAGCTTCGCGGACGTGCTGGCCGTCAAGGTGACCCCGGATACAGCCGTTTCTATGTTTCGTTTGATGATGATCTGATGAGGAGATTTGCTCCTGAAAACCTCCGCAAACTATTCACGGAAAACCTCAAAGACGATTCTTATGAAAATAGGATGCTTACTAACGCGGTTACTAACGCGCAAAAGCAAATTGAAGGTAAAAACTTCGATATTCGTAAGAATTTAAAGGATTATGATGATGTTCTCGCAAAGCAAAGACAAATCATTTACAACAAGCGAGACTCAATTTTGTTCGCGGAAGATATTGTTAATATGGTTCACGATTTCTTTACTACTGCCGGGAACTACCTATGTAATAAAGCAATCGATCCCGATTCTTCCGTTGGCGAGATTTCTGGAGAAGCGTTAAAGCGACTCGTGGAGCCTCGTTTCATGCCGGAAGGAAGCCTTAACGTCGCCGCCTTTGATGGTGCTGCGGCCGAAGAATGTGGATATGACCTAGGGGAACTCCTCTACAAACGTTATGTGGAAAAGCGTAAGCAATGGCCGAATGATGTCGCTGACCAAGTGGAGCGTCAACTTTCGTTAAGCGTGATTGACCGCAATTGGCAAAAGCACATTGACACAATGTCTCACCTCCGTGAAGGTATCAATTTGCGTAGCTATGCGCAAACTAACCCGCTTCAAGATTATGTCAACGAGGGTTATGACCTCTTCCGCGAAATGAATGAAAAGGTTGCCGTGGATACCGCATTTAACCTTTTAAATGTCCAAGTGGTGAAAAAAGCACCGGAACCACAAGCGGAAGCCCCTATTGAAAACAAGGTAGAGGCTCCAAGTCCTGCAGTTAATGATGCGAAGAGTAACGACGAAAACAAACAATAGAAATTAGGAAAAAGGAATAAATGGAAGAGCTAGTCGAATTAAAACAAAAAGCGGATAAACTTTCCGCACTTGTCTCGCAGCTCGGTGACTCTCTTTGACCTCGATGCGTTAAAAAAGAAAATTGCCGAACTTGACGAGAAACAAAATGCAGATGGCTTTTGGAATGACCAAAGAGCCGCTTTAGTTGTCGTTAATGAACTTGCAGACGCCCGCAAAAAAGTGGATTCGTATCAGCGGATTCAGTCCGACTTCAAAGATTTACAAGATTTACTTCAAGAATCTTCTAATGATCAAGAGATGCTCGAACTCCTGAAAACAATGGAGACGGACCTAGAAAAGAACATCCATGATTTAAGGAATCTCCTTCTTTTCTCAGGCGAATTCGATGCGTTGAACTGCACTCTCGATATTCATCCAGGTGCTGGAGGCACAGAAGCCCAAGATTGGGCGGACATGCTTTTCAGAATGTATGGAAGATGGTGCGAGCGTCATAATATGAAATGGCAAGTTCTCGCTTATGAAGATGGCGATGAAGCAGGACTAAAAAGCGCAACGGTCAAAATTTGTGGGCATAACGCTTATGGCTTACTAAAAGGGGAGAAAGGCGTTCATCGCCTTGTAAGAATTTCTCCATTTGACGCGAATGCCAGAAGGCACACTTCCTTTGCTTCCGTGAACGTTGTTCCTGAGTTCGGAGAAGTGAGTGATGTCCAAATTCGTCCAGAAGATTTAAAAGTCGACACTTTCCGCAGCGGTGGCGCAGGCGGTCAAAATGTCAATAAAGTATCCAGCGCCGTCCGTATTACTCACCTTCCAACAGGAATTGTCGTTCAATGCGAAATCGAACGTAGCCAGCTCATGAACAAAGCTACCTGTATGGAAATGCTTCGCGACAAATTGATGCAGAAGAAGCTCGAAGAACGTGATGCACAGATGAAATCCATCGTCGGTGAACAGAAAAACATTGAGTGGGGGTCACAAATTCGTAGTTATGTATTTTGCCCTTACACAATGGTGAAAGACCATAGAACAGGGGAAGAGACGGCTGATGTTAATGGCGTAATGGATGGCGACATTGACCGTTTCCTGTATGCTTATTTAGAGATGGAGAGTCGTAAAAGTGTCACTAATAAAAAATAAGAAAAAACTGACGAAGCCAGAAGTGCTTAGGATTGTGCGCAACTATTCCTTGGTTCTTTTG
Organism: Caryophanales bacterium UBA782; assembly: GCA_002296455.1. Classification (GTDB taxonomy): domain Bacteria; phylum Bacillota_I; class Bacilli_A; order RFN20; family CAG-826; genus UBA4951. The sequence continues at coordinate 4,118 of DBJG01000051.1, forward strand.
GCTTGTATCGTTTTGGCTTTTGCTGATGCGGCATTCATCACTCCTTGTAATATCGTAAGCGGTGGCGTTGCCTCTGTCGGAATTATCGCGAATCATTTTCTTGAGCCGCTTGTCGGTTTTGATACGAATTCCCTTGTCGTCGGCATCATTCAAGTCGTTTTACTTATTGTTGGTTTCTTTGTGCTCGGAAAGGAATTCGCTGCAAAAACTGCTTTTGCTTCGCTTGCTTTTCCTGCTTTCTTTGCTCTATTTATGTTCGTGGACATTGGCAAAGTAATCGGGCTAAGTAATTTTTACGCCAAAGTGCTAGGCGGTGATGTTGGTTATTCAATTCTCGCCGCACTATTTGGTGGCGCTTTAG
>DBJG01000051.1:4508-5946 GCA_002296455.1 Caryophanales bacterium UBA782
GTGGCGCTTTAGTGGGGACGGGTGTCGCTCTTGGCTATTTAGGCAATGGCTCAACTGGTGGCTTTGACGTTGTGAGCGGCATCATCGCAAAATATAGCGACATGAAGCAAGATGTGTCTGGATTCATCATCGATGCTTTGCTCGTCATCGCGGGGATCATTGTATTTCAAAACATTGTTTCTGGTTTGATCGGAATTCTCGCCGCCTTCGCGTGCGCGCTCGCGGTCCAATATGTTTATATATCTCTCAATGCCTATGTTATTGTGGATATCATCAGTGACAAGGTGGAAGAAATTCAGGCCTACATCCATAATGAAATGGAACACGCGACTACGGCTTTGGATGTGCAAGGTGGCTACACTGGCGAAGATAGAAAGATGATTCGTGTGGTTATTTATCATGAAGAACAAGCGGAACTAAAACAGCTTGTTGCGAGTATCGATCCGAAAGCGTTTATGTCATTAACAACCGCCAAAGCCATCAACGGCGAAGGTTTTGAACCATTGATGGTTCGCTCTCATTCGAAGCGTTTTTTGCGAAAAAAAGAACAACAAAATCTGATTAAAAAACAGCAAAATCCACAGCAAAAACCATCTACTATAGATAATTTTACAAAACATAATGAGGATAAGGATTAATGGATTATTCACATCCTTTTGAGATTGTCTCCCCTTATAAACCGACTGGTGACCAACCTGCTGCCATACATAAAATCTTGGAAGGAATTCACAAAGGAAAGCAGTTTCAAGTTATTTTAGGTGCGACTGGCACAGGCAAAACGTTTACGGATGCCAATATTGTCGCAAAGCTTAATCGGCCGACTCTTGTTTTGGTTCACAATAAGACATTGGCGTCCCAACTATATGGCGAATTCAAAGAGCTCTTTCCAAACAACCGTGTTGAGTATTTCGTCTCCAATTTCGACTTTTACCAGCCTGAAGCATACATCCCAAAAAGCGACACTTATATCGAAAAGAACGCAATGATGAATGACGAAATTGAGATGATGCGCACGAGTGCTGTCAATTCCGTCATTGAGAGAAACGATACAATCGTGGTCGCTTCGGTGGCCGCGATTTACGGATTAAGCGACCCTGAGGAATATCGCGGTCTTGTTTTTGATATCCATCAAGGTGAGACCCTTGACCGAAAAAGACTTTTTCAGCGTTTGATTGAAGCTCAATTCAAGAGAGACAACCTTGATATCGCTCCTGGTTCTTTTCGCGTTCACGGCGACGTGATCGACATCGCGCCAATGAGCACCAATGAATTTTTTATCCGCGTTGATTGCTTTGGCGATGAAGTGGAACGTATTTCAGCGGTGGATAAGCTCACGGGAGAGATTCGAAAAAATTTCCTGACCTATCCTATTTATCCTGCTTATGATCACGCCTCGACAAAGAAACGCATTGAAGAAGCCTGCGTCACGATTAAAGAA
>DBJG01000013.1 GCA_002296455.1 Caryophanales bacterium UBA782
ACGTGCGAGGAAAAAGCCTCTTTCGATAATGTCCCAGACTGCGCGACGAGTTTGTGGTTGATGAATGCACGAAAAGGGGCGCGAAAGCTATTCAAGACGACGCTATAGAAATCACCATCTCTCACCCCATCGATTCGAATCCGATAAGAAGCATATCCAACGCTTGGAAGCGCAAAGGAGTCATTCCAATGAGAGGGCAATGTGATGATGCCAGTTTTATTTTCTTCTGTCGCCTCACTTTCGATCCATTGGTGATAGAAGAATTCAAAATCTCCATTTAATAAATAATCGACTTTCCTTTCCTCTAATTTATAGTCAGATACATTCAAAGAGCAGTTTTCGATTTTCGGTATGTCGTAAGCCTGATTGTAATGGATGGACAGCAAAGAAAACCCTAGAAGCGTCAGCGTCACTATTACGCTGCAAAAAAGACCAAGGATAAGATTGGCTATGCCTCGTTTTCTTTCTCGCTCCATAATTCCTCTTACATTAATGATTGTTTCCCGAAAAAGCAAATTCTTTTGTTGTCCATTATTTTCAATTAAATATCAGGAGGATAGTTTGTGAATTGTATTTTACGGATGATAGGAATATACTTTCAAAGATAACGAGCGTTATCCTTCACTCCGTATGCCTGCGAAAAAAACCATTACAAAAGAAATCATCCTCAAAACCGCTATGAAAATGGTTGAGAAAGGGGAGGGGGATAACCTCAATGCAAGAAGCCTTGCCAAAGCGATGGATTGCTCCACCCAGCCTCTTTATGACGCGTTTAAAAATATGAATGATTTCAAAAATCAGCTCGTTGACGAGATTCGGCATTTTTATTATTCGTTCATCGAAGAAAATCGCGATCAAAGCGAATCGCTTTATCTTCAATATGTGAAGAATTACATCAAATTTGCACACGATTATCCTCATTTTTTCGCGTTCATATTTGTGGACAATCCCTATCGCAACACGAAAGAAGAACAAGCTTTCAATGAAGCGATTATCTCCCAAATTGAAAAGGCGGGTCATTATTCGAAAGAAACCGCAACCGAATTCTTCCATCAAAGTTGGATATTCGGCCACGGGATTGCGATGCAACTCACTGAGAATTACGTTACTTGGGATATGGATTACCTATACCACTTATTAGAAGACAATTTCAAAGCGTTGAGAATGTTCTTCAAAGGAAAATAATATGGATATCATCAAAATTAATAATCTCAATAAAAGCTACGCGAATAAGCAAGCGCTTATCGATATTTCTTTGTCCGTGAAAGAAAATACTCTTTTTGGATTGCTTGGGGAAAACGGCGCAGGGAAAAGCACTCTTATCAAGATTCTTTCCGGATTGATTCAAAAAGATTCAGGAGAAGTGACAATCGATGGGCACTCGCTCGATAAAAGCCTCCCTTGTATTCAAAGAATCATCAATATATCCCCTCAAGAAAGCGCGATTGCCCCAAATCTTAACGTGAAAGAGAATCTCGAATTCTTCGCGGATATTTATGGCAAGAAAGACAAAGACCGTATTCAAAGAATCATCGATTCCTTTTCGTTGAATGAGGTTCTTCATCAAAAAGCGAAAACCCTTTCTGGGGGATACAAGAGGCGATTATCCATTGCGATCAGTTTGGTGTCCGAACCCAAGATTTTGTTTCTTGATGAACCAACACTAGGACTTGATGTCCTCGCGCGGCGGGAATTATGGAAAATCATTCGCTCATTAAAAGGAAAGATTACGATCGTTCTAACTTCTCATTATCTAGAGGAGATTGAAGCTCTTTGCGATGATGTTGCAATCCTTTCGAAAGGGCGACTTTTAGCGAGAGGAAACGTGGACCACATAAAAGAATTGGGCCATTCTTCCTCTTTTGAGGACGCTTTCGTATCCATTATCGAAGGAGGGGAGAAAGAATGAAATCCAGTCTTGTTTTCATGAAGCGAAACATCAAAGAGATGATTCGCGATCCTTTAATTTATATTTTCTGCATTTGTTTCCCTGCGGTGATGCTTATCTTATTTTCAGTGATTAATTCCCAAAGTGGCGAACATACACCGGTTTTTGCAAGTAGGAGTCTAGTCCCTGGTATCTTGGTATTTTCCTATACGTTCGTGATGCTTTTGATGAGTCTTCTTATCTCCAAAGACCGCAAAACATCTCTTTTGAAACGCCTATACATCTCGCCTTTGAAAACAAAAGATTTCATTTTCGGCTACGCGTTTCCCGCTTTCCTCACCGGCATCGTACAAAGCGTATTTTGCATTCTTCTAGGATATTTGCTGAGCCTCATCACAAAGGATTCCTATTTTAGTTTCTTGGAGAGTCTCCTTCTTATCGTTTCAGAACTTCCTATCCTTCTTTTTTGTGTTTTCATGGGCATATTCATCGGCTCTTTGTTCAATGACAAAAGCGCACCTGCCATAACATCGGTTTTCATTTCCCTAGGCGGTGTTTTAGGCGGATGCTGGATGCCTTTAGATACGATGAGCGGATTTGAGACGTTCTGCCGTTTTCTCCCGTTTTATCCAGCGGTATATATTGGGCGCATCATCGTAAAAGCAAGCCACACCCCGCTTGATGCATCCGTTTCGCCTTCTCTATACGGATTCGATGATATCGCCAAATACGGAATTCTTGCGATTTGCGTGTATTTGGGTATAAGCATCGCATTGGCTTTTGTCTTCTTTGAGCAGCAGAAGAAAAGCGAGAAATAGTGGTTCCCTTGATTGCCGCCTTCCAATACATTTCTAGCTGTACCTATAATGTGTCAAGCAAACCGCGAAACATCATAGTGATATTGAATTAAATATTTGAACCGTCTTATTTTGAACTAGTTAGCACGGCCCCGGGAAGAGGGCGGACATGATTGCAAAGCCTTGCGGCTAGGCTATAATGATGGTGAATGTTTTGGCTCTAATGCCCTTTCGGGCCGTTAGAGTCTTTTTTGTCCACCAGGAGGTAGATTAAGACCAGGATGACCACGATCGCCGTGAGATCCATCTCCTCTCCTTTCCCCGCCTTCATTCCCGGGGTGGCTTCGAGAAGGCATACGCGCCTACCTCCTCACTCATCTATAGACAAAATCGCTTCAGTTTTGCAAAAAAACGTTAAAACCCTAATATTTCGCACTCTCTAAAAATGAGCAAACGATTAGTAATAGCCTTGCTTTTATTCGTGTTTTCACTCCGAATATTTAATGATTTGGTATAGAAAAACCGCTATTGATAATCATGCGGGGGGGGGTGTATATTTTCTTTGATTAGCAAGTGAGCCGAATCGCAAAGGAAGAAGAAGGGGGTTATATACTTATTCCCCCCTTGCCCCCTCCGTATGGGCTCGCTGGAAAGGTTTTTCATATGGGAAACAATAGAAAATCGCGAAAGATGGGCTTATTCCTCTTGACGTCTTTGTTCCTTACTGGGTGCGCAGTGGGTGGCAATTCTAGCCAAGGAAAAAGTTCTTCGCCCCAATCATCACTTGGAGAATCGTCTAGTAGCGAGCCGACCGCTTCATCGCCTAGCTCTTCTTTGCCAAATAGCCCAGGATCTTCGTCTGACAACAATTATTCTGCTTCTAGCAGTGTGGAAGGCATTTCTTCAATATCTGGGGCGACATCCGAAGATACCGAACCTGAAAACGCGCAATATATCAGTTATGATCTATTTGGATATGAAGGATATTACGCATATGTGAAGGAGGAAAATCGCGATAAAATTGTCGGGCACGTCGATATCCCGTCTCGATATCAAGGGCTACCTGTGGTGGCAATCGGCGGCTATCACGATGATTCCTCGTTTTCGGAATGCCCATATCTACAGTCCATCACGATTCCCGATAGCGTTAAATATGTTTGGAGCGCTTTTTACGATTGCCCGTCTCTTGAATCGATTGTGGTCGATAAAAACAATACGGCCTTCGCATCTTATGATGGGGCTCTATTAATAAAACTTGACAAGAATAACCAAAATGCTCATATGATTCTTGAAACATCTGGCGGCTCTTTTTATGGTTATGACGATGACGTATTAAAGAAAGGTGGTTATGCCCTTTGCTTTTGCCCCCCGGCGAAAAAAAGCCTCTCGATTCCTGACAGCGTTAATTTGATTAGCGTGTGGGCATTAGGAAAGAGAGATTATTCATATGATAATAGCGGTGGCAAGAATCTTGAGTCGATTGAAGTATCATCAGATAACAAAGTATATTCCTCTAAGGATGGTGTCCTTTATTCGAAGGACGGAACGGTTCTTGTGCGTTGTCCTAGAGGCAAGAAAGGCACGCTTTCCATACCGGATAATGTAAATGATATTGGCACTTACGCCCTCAAGGACTGTGGCTCTCTTGAGTGGGTTGAAGTCTCTCCGAATAACCAAACCTACTTCTCTAATGACGGCGCTCTTTATTCAAAAGACAGCAAAGAACTCTTATTATGTCCGGAGGGGAGAAAAGGCACATTTCATTTTGCCGATGGTTTTGCATCAATCCCCAATTATGCCTTCTCCGACTGTTCTTCCCTCGAATCCATTGAGATTCCGGATACCATCACTTCCATCGGAAGTTATGCCTTCTATAATTGTTCTTCTCTTAAGTCGGTAATTATCCCAGATAGCGTTATTTCGCTTGGTGATTATCTTTTCACGGGTTGTTCTTCCCTTGCAGAGCTCATCATTGGAAACGGGGTAACTTCGCTCGAAAAATCGCTGAGATCCAAGAAATCCAGCTCCTGGAGCAGCGATGGCGAATCGGTGCCGCTTGAGTCACTTGTCACCCTTGCAATTGGCAATGGGATTAGCGCCATAAGACTATATGAATTAGACTCTTGTACCTCCTTAAAAACTCTTAAGCTCGGTTCGAATGTGAAAGAATTTGGTTCTTGGCATAGTAGTAGATATCCGTTTTACGACTTTTTTTCTCACTTCCCCCTCCTTGAATCGATTTTTGTTTCTTCGGACAATTCGAATTATTCCTCTATCGATGGTGTTCTATACTCAAAAGATGGTAAGGCGCTTTTACAATGCCCTGCTGGAAAGAAAGGGGATTTGGTCATACCTGATAATGCAACTTATATTTTCCCTTATGCTTTTTCTAATTGCACTTCCCTCAAATCTATCGCGATTCCCGATTCCGTCACATCCATCGGCTATGGCGCCTTCTATGGCTGCTCCTCCCTCAAGTCGGTTGTCATCCCCGACTCCGTCACATCCATCGGCGAATACGCCTTCGCCAGCTGCGCTTCCCTCAAATCAATTGTTATCGGCGATGGCGTCACCTCCATCCTTGACAACGCCTTCCGCGATTGCTCTTCTATTCTGTCGATAGTCATCCCCGACTCCGTCACCTCCATCGGCGAATACGCCTTCTATGGCTGCGATTCCCTTTCCTACAAGGTCGAAGGCGGCCTCAGGTACCTCGGCAACGAGA
>DBJG01000018.1 GCA_002296455.1 Caryophanales bacterium UBA782
TGCTCACTTATCTTTCGCTTCTCGACAAAGGGATTAAAATGCCTAAAACCATCAGCGCGCCTTTATGCTATGGCAACGAAGAAAATCTTTCTTTCATTCGTCATCTCGAAAAGGAACTCCCTTTCCCTTTTGTAGCAAAAACCAACTACGGTTCACAAGGCAAAGGGGTGTCTCTCATCGAAAGCCATGAGCAATTGGTGAAGCACGAAATGGCTATCGCTCATTCCCCTCGCCTTTATCAAGAATTGATTCGTGGCGAAAAGGGAAGCGATTACCGCCTTATTGTAATTGGGGGGAAACTTTTTGCTGCCATGAAGCGAAGGAACACTCATGGCGATTTTCGAAGTAACATCGCTTTGGGCGGAACAGCGGAAACCACTACCCCTCCCCCGTCTTTTCAACAAACGGCAGAAAAAGCAGCAGCCATTCTCAAACTTGACTATTGCGGTGTCGATATTTTAAAAAACGAAAACGGCGACCCTGTTTTATGTGAAGTCAATAGCAACGCCTTCATCGATGGCATTGAAAAAGCAACCAAGAAAAACGTAGCAAAAGCGTATATCGACCACATCATTCATGAAGTTTATTAGGCTTCTTATGTCCATATAGAATGTGGGCTCTTTCTTCACATGCCCACTGAATGACCTTTCGGTCACTATCGTGAGACATACAACGAACCGCGTCATTCGGACTAAGCCAATAAATATCACTCACTTCTTCTTTTTGTGGGGTTAATTTCGTATCTTTTGCGTCCGCGATGAAAAATTTCACTTCTTTGCTCACGCCTAAAGAAGGTGAATACCAGATGGAATAGGTGTCGCTTTTCATAAGCGAGGCAACTAATCCAGTTTCTTCTTTAATCTCGCGTAAGGCGGTCGCCTCATCGTTTTGATCAAACGGTTCAACGTGACCTTTCGGAATGCTGTAATGTCCTTTTGCCATATGCTCCACCAAAATCTCGTTATTATGGAAAAGGACCGCGCCACAACTCTTTTCTTGTTTACCAAGTAAATTATGGAGTAACTCAATCTCATCATCCGTGAAAAAAAGCCATTCAAAATAGTCATCAACGCTTCCCCATTTTTTGAGAAAAGCATCATAAAAATCGAGGAAGAAAAATTGATTCGGCGTTAATGGAAATCGGGGGAACTGAGCATCTGTTTCCATCAAATGTTTGGTCGATGGAGCAAGAAGTGAAAAAGACTCCATGTAATTCTCGTTCACATCATTCAAACAGACCCCGTTTGCGAGTAAAAGAAGTGCGCAAAACACCCCTGTTCTATCTTTCCCTGCCATGCAGTGAATCAAAAGCGGTTTCGGTGAATTCATGATGGAAAGAAAAATCTTCCTTGCTTGGCGCGGGTCTTCAAGCATCTCAATATAGCTATTAATTCCGTCTTGATAATCCACAGGAACTCTTCCATTCCCATTCACCGAACATTCAATTGTTTTGAAGCGTGGATCACTTTTCACTTTGTCCAATTTCGTAGACGGATGGTTCTGATCTCTTAAATCAATAATTGTTTTAATACCAAGTTTTGCAATTTTTTCAATGTCATCATCACTTGCCTCTGACAAAGAAGCGCTACGAAAAATGACACCATAATGCGTGTGGCCATAAGGCGTTTCATATCCCCCCAAATCACGGAAGTTATCAATATTATCAAAATGAATGTTTCTAATCATGAGATTGACCTCGAGAGAATTATACGGATTCATAGTAATTTTGTATCCAAAAATGAACACAAGAATGTCTTAAAGCAAAGTCATCTAATCGCGTTTATCATTTGAATATGGCAACGAAGGAACGCATGTTATCACTAATACTTACTTTAATTTTCTAATATGTATGAAAAAGCCGCTCGATGGCGGCTTAATCACGAACAATCTTATTGTGCTTTTGGTTTTACTTTGGCTTTTGGTTTTGGTTTGGCTTTTTTGGGTTCTTTCTCGTTTAATTTCTTCAATTCATCACGAATTTCCAAAAGAACATCGACATCGGCTGGCTTAGCAGGAACTGCTGGCTTTTCTGGAGCGGGAGCTTCTTCCTGCTCCCCTTCTGTTTTTGCTTTAAGTTCCGCGAGCGCTTTTTCTTTGATTTCTCTTGTTCTTGCTTCCGCGGCGCGAACAACACGAACGATAATGAACAAAGTGGTGCCAATGATAAGGAAAGCGATAATCGCGTTGATGAAAGCGCCCCAATCAATGATGGCGCTGCCGTTATAAAAATAGGTCGTGCCATGAAGCGTGTATTTGCTCAAAATTGTCGTCTTAACCGATTCGATAAGATTCGGGTTTTGCGTAACGACTGTCTCGCCATACAACTCATACGCTTCCGCTTCCGCCAATGTATGCAAACTCCCTGCAGCAAATTGCTGGCCAAGTCCATTCGCGACATCCATGCCGGCTTGCGTTTCGTTCACGGCTGGCAAAACCGTGACAAGACCTTTTAAGCCACCTGGAACAGCCCAAGTACAAACACTGAGCAAAATATTTACAAGCGACGTCACGATCGCGTTGAACGCGCCACCGATAATAACACCAACGGCGAGATCGAGCACATTACCCCGAAGCATAAACGCTTTGAAATCGGTCCAAAACTTATTATGTTTTTCTTTTAACATAGACATTTTCATAAGGCTGTCTCCTTTTACAAATGTTAAATATACTACTTCTCTCAATCAGTGTGGATTTCGAATTATTGATTTTTATGTAATTCGCACGAAAGTAAAAGCGAGGTGGCTTTAAAGCCATAAAACACGTAAACCACGGGGTGCTGTTGCCCTCTCCGTTCACAATTCATTGAAAATAAAGAGAAGATTGCTGTTCGAGCAGTATTGCCACAATAGTGCTTTTCAGTTGCCTGAAAATCGTTTTCTTTACAATTTAAAACCCGTTTTCTAGGTCCGATGTGAGGAGAAAGACATTTCTTTGTACATTGTATAAAATGCATAAAATCCCTATTGACTTTAGGCAGGAGAAAAAAGGGGTCATAAATTGATAAAAAACGAGTCATTTTTAATTCAAAAACGCATTGAGAAAAGGCATGAAAACTTTTCTTGTTTTTTCAGTTCTTTTTTATCGATTGAAAATAGAAAATTGGTCGGTATGATATCTTCCGCAGGGCGAACAGATTGTCTACTCTGTTCGTGTTCATATCAATCGCCGTTTCTCGAATCCGAAATGACAGGATTCCGAACTTTGATACCCGAAAAATTGATAGTCAGGAGGAGAACTAACTATGTTACGTGTGAGGAAAAGAGACAATTCAATCGTTGATTTTGACATCAAGAAAATTGAGGCTGCGATGCAAGGCGCCTTTGATCAAGAGCACATTGTGATCACGCCTGATGTTTTGGAACTTTTAGCACTTCGAGTGACTGCAGACTTCTCGAAAAAGGTCGTTGATCAAATCATTTCCGTGGAAGATATTCAAGACAGCGTCGAAACCGTTTTGATTCAAGCTCAATATGTCGATGTTGCTCGTTCCTATATGGACTACCGCAATAAGCACGCCCAAATGCGCGACATCAAGAAGACTGAGCTTGACTACGCTTCCGTCGTCGATGGCTATCTTCGTCTTAACGATTGGCGTGTGAAAGAAAATAGTACTGTCACCTATTCCGTCGGCGGATTGATTCTTTCCAATTCAGGTGCCGTTACAGCTAATTACTGGCTTTCCCAAGTGTATGACAAAGAAATTGCCGATGCCCATCGAAATGCCGATATCCATATTCACGATTTGAGCATGCTCACCGGTTATTGC
>DBJG01000003.1:0-5769 GCA_002296455.1 Caryophanales bacterium UBA782
TTCACCCATCCAGACCAAGCCGTCGATTTCGTGACGCGCACTGGCATCGATTCTTTGGCGGTCGCTGTTGGCACTGCCCATGGTGCTTATAAGTTCAAACCAGGCACCACCCCATATCTTCGTTTCGACATCTTAGAGGAAATCGGCGAAAAATTACCTGGATTCCCTCTCGTTCTTCATGGTTCTTCCATGGTTCCTCAAGACCGCATTGACATCATTAATAAATATGGTGGCCAAATGCCAGCTGCCATTGGAATTCCAGGGGACCTATTGAAGAAAGCCTCCCAAATGAGCGTTTGCAAGATTAATCAAGGCAGCGATTTACGTGTCGCCTTCACAAGCGAAATCCGCAAAATCTTTGTCGAGCAGCCAAAGGAATTCGAAATCCGTAAATACACCGCTCCAGCGAAGAAAGTAGTCAAAGAGATGATTAAAGACCGTTTGGACAATGTCTTTATGAGCAGTGGACATGCAATAGAAGGCAAGTATTGATTATAGAAGGAAAAATAATATGGCTTTAGTTACCACGAAAGAAATGTTTAAGCGTGCCTATGAAGGGCACTACGGAATTGGCGCTTTCAATATTGATAATATCGATGTTCTTCGCGCGATTATGAGAGCCGCGAATAATTTAAAGGCCCCAATTATCATCATGGTGAGCGGTGGCGCGTGGCGCTTCATGAATCCGCTTTATATCCGTCGCGCTTGCGATGCCGCCGCGGAAGAATTCCCAGATGTGGAATTCGCGCTTCATCTGGACCATGGCAAATCGGTTGAACTTTGTAAGCAAGCGGTGGATGCTGGTTTCACTTCTGTTATGATCGATGCTTCTTCTCTTCCTTATGAAGAAAACATCAAGGCTACCCAAGAAGTGGTTGCCTATGCCCACGCTCGTGGCGTCGTCGTCGAAAGCGAGCTCGGCGCAATTGCTGGCATCGAGGATGATGTCAATGTTGATGACAAATACGGATGCTTCACCCATCCAGACCAAGCCGTCGATTTCGTGACGCGCACCGGCATTGATTCGCTTGCGATCGCCATCGGAACCGCCCATGGTGCTTATAAATTCAAACCAGGACAAAATCCAAAGCTCCGTTTCGATATCCTTGATGAAATCGAAAAGCGTTTGCCTGGATTCCCACTCGTTCTCCATGGCGCAAGCAGCGTTCCAGCAAGCTCTTTGAAACTTCTTAACGATTATGGCGGAAATATGCCTGCCGCGATCGGCATCCCTGAAGAGATGCTCGCAGAGGCATGCAGACGTGGCGTTGCCAAAATCAATGTTGGCACGGACATCCGTGTCGCTTATGTTGGCGCACTTCGTAAAGCCCTTCACGACCATCCAGAAGCTTTTGATCTCCGCACCTTCATTACACCTGCGCAAGATGCCATTACCGCGCTTATTGAAAGCAAGATTAACGGCTATCTCCAAAGTGCTGGTAAAGCGGTCACGAAATAAGCAAAATCGCATAATAAAAAAGGTTGGGATTTCCCCAACCTTTTTATGATATCCTTGCAAAAACGAATTATTTTTCTGCCGATTCGTTATCAGGAGTAGATACTTCTTTGGTTTCTGCTTCCACTTCGATGATAGGCTCTTTTACGGCTTCTTTGACATCGCTAATGACTGTTTTTACTTTCTTCACTTTACGAGCGATCATGATGGTCCCTATTGCTAAACCGATACCGCATCCAATGAGAAGGAGACCAAAGATGATTAAGAAGAAGAGCATGATGGTTTCTTGCTTCGTAAGATAAACAATTGTCAATACGCCAATTGTGATTACTAGAGCCGCTCCGATGATGGAGAAAATATTCCCGATAAGTGAGTTTAATTTTTTTACGATATAAACTGTTGCGTAAATGAGAGCAACAACGCCAATCGTGATTAAGAATATGCCGATAAATAAGCCAATGAATTTGAAGATTACTTCTAAGCTTGCTGCTTCCGTGTAAGACAAAATGAGGATGATACCAAGTGCGAGTTCTAAAGAACCGGTAAGAGCTTGGAGATAATCCGTTTTCATGACGGAAAGATCACCGATGCGAATAATGTCGATGACGCCAAGCGTTAGGCGTAAAGTAGCGTCAAGCGTTACCAATATGCCAACGATGAGTAGCACTGTTTTTTGAAAATCGGCATTGTTGCAGTAGGCGCAGCATAAAACCCCGCCAGCGACAAGGATGACCGCTTCGACAAGATTCCAGATGATCCAGCCTATACTTCCACGTTTTAACATAGTGATTCCTCCTAGGATAAACTTACTATATTGCGGAAAGAAGATTAGGACAAATAAAAACCCACTTTTTCAACAAAAGTGGGCGATTCGTCGCTATTCTTTCGGACCTTCGATTTTTTCTACCTTGCTTACGCCTTCGATTTGCTTGGTTTCGTTTTGCCTATCCTCAACGACGGCTTCTTTTGTTTTTGAATCCTTTTTCTCCTCACTCTTCTCATCGGGAACGACGACATCTACTTCATGCACATTGCCCATTTCTCTTTTGGCTTTTTTCAATGTGATAATCGTAATGATACCTTGGGCGATACCCGCGACAGATAATACCGATCCAGTCAAAACGAGAACGATGGTGGTGTTATTTTGCTTATAATAAAGAACAAAGATTGTGATTCCAACACCGACGAGAATAGCGGAGAAAAGGATTTCAAGGATTGGCATGAATAAGCCGGAATATTTTTTTACGATTGTCACTACTGAGAAAATGATAAGCAATAGCCCGATGACGATCAGAAGCGTGGCGATAAAGTGAGCGATGAGAAAAGTGAAAACGTGTTGATTCGTTAAGGCGAAGAAATGGACTTCTAGCAAAATCATGACGATGCCGACCGCGAACTCGAATCCACCGACGAGCATCCCTGATTCATCGGTATTTTTTGGCCCCCGATAATGAGCGAAACTCATTACGATTCGTAAAGAACCATCTAGCAAAATGAAAGCACCAACGACATAAGCGATGACGGATTCAACATTCACGTTGCTATTTCCCTCATTCGTGAAAGCAATCACGATGGCAAGAATTCCAGCAGCAAGCAAAATCAAGGCTTCAACGAAATTCCAAATACCCCAGAAACGATTTAACTTTAGATTTTTTTGCTCGTCCATAGTTTTTTCTCCTTCGCGATTTCTTTCCCTAGGGATATAGTATATCCCGAGGCTTAGAATTATGGATGAAACTTTGATTAAAAAATACGCAAAATTAATCGCGGATGTCGGTGCGGCAGTAAAACCAGGGCAGTATGTTTTGATTCGTACGACTCCTGATCAAGAAAAATTCGCTGCGCTTGTGGCAGAAGAATGCTACAAAGCAGGAGCCAAGCGCGTCTGCATGGAGTGGAGAAGTCAAATCCTCGACCGTGTGAATTATACATATGGCACAGCGGAAGACCTTGGAAAGCTTACCGCCTATGATTTGGGTTTCCAAAAATTCCAAACTGAGGATTTGCCTGTTTTGATTTGGCTTGATGGCGAGGACCCGGATGGCTTAAAGGGGCTAGATGCGAAAAAGATGGCGGATGTCCGTGCACTTCGCTATAACGGCGCAAAGAAGTTAATTGAGGAGCGCGAAGGAAAGTACCAGTGGTGCATTGCTGGATGCCCAAGCGTGAATTGGGCGAAGAAAGTGTTCCCAAAATTAAAAGAAGAAGAAGCCTACGAAAAACTCTGGGAAGCCATTCTTTATACTTCTAGAGCGCTCGATGGCAATGGCGAAGAAAACTGGAAAAAGCACGAAATCGATTTGAAAAAACGCTGCAAAGTTTTGAACGAAATGCATCTTAAAAAATTGCATTATCTTAGCAAAAATGGAACAGATTTGACGATTGGCCTCATTCCTGGCGTCATTTTCTTGGGTGGAGGAGAGCTTGCTCCAGACGGAACGATTTATCAGCCAAATATCCCAAGCGAAGAATGCTTTACTTCTCCAATGAAAGGCGAAGCGGAAGGTATCGTCCATTCATCGAAACCGCTTGTTTATAATGGGCAAGTCATTGAAGACTTCTATTTTGTTTTCCACGAAGGCAAAGTTATTGAAGCGCACGCCAAGAAAGGGGAAGACGTTTTAAAAAGCATCCTCACGTTAGACGAAGGCGCATCTTATTTAGGGGAGGCTGCTTTAGTGCCATTCGATTCCCCAATCAACCAAACGGGCCTATTGTTCTTCAATACTCTTTACGATGAAAATGCATGCTGCCATTTAGCAATCGGAAGAGGCTTCCCGTCTCTATATCCAGATTATCAAAAATACAGTGCTGACGATATTCTCTCGTTTGGAATTAACCGTTCCCTCTCTCACGTCGATTTCATGATTGGCACACGCGATCTCAAAATCAATGGAACGAAGGAAAACGGGGAAGAAGTCGCTATCTTTGAAAACGGAACATGGGCTTTTTAATTCAAAACGATTCCACCTTCTTGACTCACGAGTGCGTTATTATCGTTTCGATGATTCCCTGAATCGATTGGCGTTTCGCCTTGAATGAGCGGAGCGGCATCAAAGAAAGTGATGTCGGACTCCGCGATTTGCTTCCCATCTTGTAGAAGCGATTTAAAGGAATTCTCATTAAGATTGCGTTTGATTGATTCGCGAATATCGCGGAAGCAAGAATAAAAAGCGCCATCCAATTTCTTTTCGTTTTCTTCAGAGAGTTCCACAAGATAATAAGCGTCTTTTTGAAGCAGCTCCTTCATCTTGCTTTTTTGCTTTTCGTCGGAAATCGGTAGAGAGTCGACGGTTTCGATGATTTCTTTTTTCTTTTCTTCGATAAAAAGCGATTCGGAATCATGACTTTCTTCTTTTGCTGATTTGCACATCGAAGCGGTTGCCCGTAACACTCCGTCGAGCGTTAAAGGAGATAACTTTGCTTCTTTAATCGAGGAGAGCGTGTCGACCATTGTAGGAAGAATGTCGCTTCTTGTTTCAAGTAGATGACGGATATCGAGTAAGGACTCTCCGTCTTTTGTTTTTAAGCTGGAATAAACATCAATGATGGCTTCCCTTGTGGATTCATCAAGCTTTTGAAACGTGGAAAGATCCATATTGTGACAGCCATCCTCAAACTGGAGCGAAGCATAAACTCCAAGTCCTTTCTCTGCGCGTTTTAAAGCGCGATTGAAAGCAGCTTCATATTCTTTTTCTTTTTTAGAAACGCGGTCTTTTTGAAGCGTGAAATAATTGATTTTGATTTCATTTGGGGCAGAGGGGTCATCGTTTTCTAGGTAACCCATATTGTAAGCGGGGCGTAATAAGGAAGTAGCAAAAGAAACATCACTTGTACAAAGTGTGTTTATGAATGGGGTTGATTTCTTCACGAGCAAAGCGCTGTAATTATTCGCTTTTAGGGAAGAAGGGTTAACATTTCCATTTGTCTCGACACGGAAGGAGAAAGAAAGGGTGTAGGGGTTCATTTTTCCCTTGCTTTGCTTATGACTTGCTGGGGTAATCGTCAAAGACACTAATGCACTTTGGTCTTCTTTTTCCCATGGGCGCAAGGAAAGCAATGTCGTGGTTGAGACAAGGACCGTTACAAGAACAACGCCAATAGATAAAGCAATAGGGTGGTTTCTTCTTAGCCAACATTTAAATGGTCTTTCCGCCTTGGTTGTTTTTAAAATTTCCTTTCTCACATTAGGAATGATGCTTTCGCTTTCGGCATGGATTTTGCCTCGTAAAAAAGACGCGTCTTCAATTGGTTCACATTTGAGCGTGGTTTCCGTCTCGATTTCATCCCAGTTATTTTTTACGAAAAAAGGG
>DBJG01000003.1:5800-10017 GCA_002296455.1 Caryophanales bacterium UBA782
GAAAAAAGGGGCTTCTTTTTGTAACAAAGAAAGGATTTCTTCATCGCTACGATTAGTTTTCTTGCTTTGCTCTTTCAAGACGTCTTCTTTCATACTTGCGGTCTTCTTCCTCTAAGGCCTTTTTGATTTTCTTGATAGCGTTATTGTATTTCCAAGTTACTGTTCCTAGTGGCAAATGAAGCAATTCGGCGATTTCCCTATGTTTATAGTCGCCAATCGCAAACATCATGACGATGTTGAATTCTTCTTCAGAAAGAATCTTATTTGCTAGGGTAATCGTAGGAGTATCGACCTCTCCTAAGTAATAGACACCATCGGGGCGAGTTTCTTCGCTGAAGTCATAAGAAATTTCTCTATTCTTTTTCTTCAATGTGCTGATCGCGGCGTTTTTTGCGATGGTGAGCAGCCAATTTCTGGCATTGGTCCCAGGTTTGTAATCTTGAATGTGGTTATAGCAAGAGACGTAAGTATCTTGCATGACATCTTCCGCGAGTTGGTAGTCGTGAAGAAGTGGCAAAACAAAGGTGAAAACACCACGCGAAGTAAGCGAGTATATGTCCGCCAAAGCGTTACCATTGCCATTTTGGAGCGACACCATTGATTTTTCTAATTCTTGTTCGTTCATTGCTTTAAAAAGAGGACGTTACTCATCTAGGGGCTCGGTAACGCCCTCTCGAGCACAATCATGTACTCATTCAATAAAAACGCAATCCTTATTTTTTATTGGAGCAATTTATATTTGCTCTAGGCCAACGATTTCAGAAAAGCGGATGCGAATGTCATTCATCTCAACGATTTTATAGATAGGGTCAATTCTTTTAATTTCCCCACGTGATTGCTTAACGTGGCCTCCGCTATAAAAATATAAACATACCGCTTCACCAGAATAAGAAAGAAGGAGTTCATTGATTTCTTCCGCCTTTTCGTTAGAGATAGATGGCTTCTCTATTTTTGTTTTCTTATTCCACATCTCTTCCAAGTAGCGTTCTTGCTCGCTTAAGGATTTGTAGGATAGCCATTTCATCATTCCTCTGTCTTTCATTCTTTGTGCCCTCCGATTTGCTGATGACGCGTTTTCGCGGTCGAATAACTCTTAAGCGATGAGCAGCGTAACAAGCTGTTTTTGCCAAATAGTTCTTTTATCGCATCTATGGAGCGATATAAAGAACGCCTCTCATTTTTAGTTTCGTTATCTAAGAACAAACTATTTTGTTCATAGGTCGGGTCGCATAGTTTTCCAAGCGAAAGAGAGATATTCCGCAAAGGGTAATCGCTTACGCATTTCTTATAGAGGGAAAGAAACGCCATGCATATTTCTTCGTCATCGTCACTAGCGATGGGGAGCGATTGCTCTTTGGAGAAACCACCATATCCGTTAGCGTAGCCGACAAATAGAGAAATTTTTGAGGCAAGCATATGTCCTTTTCGCAAGCGGTATACCAAATCATCGCATATTTCCTTGACCAAGAGTTCTCCTTCGGCTTTTGAATAATCTTTCATGAGCGTTTGCCCAACGGAAATGCTCTTTTCTTTTGGCGTGTATTCTTCTTGAATATCACTGTCGTCGATACCGTTGGCGAGTTGGCGCAATTGATTGCCCATAATCCCGAATTCTTCCTCGAGCAAGGGAAGAGGGGCATGCGCTAATTGCTTTACGCTATGAATTCCGATGCGTCCAAGATGGGCCGCGGTTCTTGAGCCGATCCCCCATATATCTGTGATGGGCTCAATTTTCCATAGTTTTGTGGGAACGTCTTGATAATCCCATCTTGCCAAATAAGGGGCTTTTTTCTTTCCCTCGTTATCGAGAGCGAGCTTAGCCAAAAACATATTTGGGCCAATCCCTACTGTTGCAATTAGCCCGAGCTCTTCATAAATCCGTTTTTGGATTTCCTTCGTAATCTCTTCTGGCGTTTTTTGGTATAAAGACAAATAAGGGCCGAGATTTAGGAAGCTCTCATCCACGGAATAAACGTGCAAATCCTCTTTTGCGACAAAGTCTAAGAAAATGGATACAACCCTCGCTGACATTTTGAGATAAAAAGACATTCTTGGCGTTGCGTAAATCATTCCTTTAATTCGCGGAAGGTCTTTTTTTCGGCAGACATTCGGAACGCCATAATGAGTTTTAAGATAAGGAGTGACGCTCATGACGATGGTACCATCCCCACGTGAAGCATCCGCGCATACAAGCGGCGTAGAAAAAGGATCAAGGTGTCTAGCGCTGCACTCGCAAGAGGCGTAGAAGCTTTTTAAATCGATGATGGCAATGACTCTTTCCATGGGCTTCACAAACACGAATTTTATGAATACTAGCCCGATAAAAAAGTCTTGTTTTTTAAAAAACGAGCCAGGAACTTTTAAAAACAGACACTTTCTTTACAATTCATTTAAAAGTCAAGAGAGATAACAATTATTGATTCATTGCTATTGAAGCAAGAAACGCCGTTTTTCCATACAAAATAGCCCATTTTTCATATAGTGTATAGTTTAGTTAAAATGGTGACATGCTTTGCGTATTGAAAAGCGTTGGTCGAAGGAAAATGTCATCCTTTACATTTGCGTCCATCTTTAGACATACGTCCATGCTTTTTACTTAGAAGAGGCGGTTGTTTCCATCGAAACAGTTGTTTCCGAAAAATACCTAAATTTCTTTTAAGTGCGATTTCAAAACCAAGTCGAACTTGCAATGTTTGAATGGCTCATGCAAGATAACGATGAGGCGCACGCTTCAAAACTGTTAAAACGATTTGAGGCATTTCTTCGATTCACTTTTTAAGACGTATATCGCTTATATTGGATTTCTCATTTGACAATTAAATTAAAAAAGATTTGGAGGAGCAATTATGAAAAGAAAAATTCCATTTGTCGCTTCACTTGCTTTATGCGCGATAACGGCCATGAGTGCTTTAATTTCATGCATATACAAACCTGCCAAAATGGAAGAAATTGTGGGAACGTATAAGCTTGTCACGGATACCACAACAAAATACGAGGAAGAAGCCGTTGACAATATCGCTAAATATGGCAAAGAAGCTTATATTGTGCTTACTGGCGAGAGCTATGGGTATTACGTCTATAAAGACAATGACACGCCTGTTTTTGCGCGAAAGGCCAAATTCGACTATTCTAAAAACGACGAAGGCCAAGTGGTTTCCACGACTTACATACTCGGCGAAGGGCAGAAATCGCATGTCCTCAGCATCCATGCGCAAAAGACAGTTTCTCTTGTGTATCGGTGGACTGCGGCGACCAAATTGACGGATGCGTGTGAGCTGCAATATGACAGAGTCAGCAGCGCAATCGATTTGTCGAGCGTTAAAAACGTTTTTAATGAGCTCCCCGTATTTGATTACGACGTGTATCAATATAATTCAATGTTCTGTGCTGAATTGACCGGAGGGCTTCAGAAAAATTACAGTGAGTATATCTACAAATACTATGATGTGAATGCCGCCTCTTGTACCGCCACATTGTATTATGCGCTCAAAACGGATCAAACCCCTAGGGCTATTCCCGAATTAGCTGTGTCTTTTGATAGAAACTCCGAGACCGATAAACCCACATCAATGACCATCGGTGACAATACGTTCACCTTTGAAATCGGTACGCCGCATAGAGAGGTAAAAGTAAATATAGATGGCGAAGAATTTGATAGATATGAAGAGCTGAGTTGGTTTTCTCTTTCCCAAACGGAATATGCCGATTACGAATCTTATTTTCGTAGTCTCATCGATGCGTATAAGGAATCTTTAAAGCAGGCATAGCCTTATGAGCGTCTTGATGCCGATTCCGTTTGGGAATAGCAGCAAATAGCATCATTGTTTTGACCTATCGTTTGTGACATACGATAACGAGCTCGGAGCGAGAGTGATTAACGTAAGATAGCTGAAGGGGATAAAACATTTCTTTTAGTTGTATCTTCCTCTTCCGTTGCTATAATAATCGAGCCGTTTAGGCACATTTGGGGCATTAGCTCAGCTGGGAGAGCGCCTCGTTCGCAACGAGGAGGTCGGCGGTTCGATCCCGCTATGCTCCACCAAATCGAAATCTAAGCGAACCTGTAGAATGCATCAATTGCAACGGATTCTGGGGTATTGTTGTTAATTGGCACCCTTAATTGGGTGTCTTTTTGTTTGCCTCTTCCGAGAACATAAAACGAAAAACATTAAATGATGGGGGATTTGATATGCGCGTTTAGAGCGCAAGGGGTGTTT